>CBIMJO010001503.1:0-2954 GCA_966244135.1 uncultured Actinocrispum sp.
GAGGCTGTGATCTCCGCGCGCTGAGAAGGATCGGTGGTGTACTGGTCCCAGAACCACTTCATGTCCTCGCGGCTCAGACCGTATCCGGTCGCGAACTGCCGGTAGGAGCCGGTGTCGAAGTTGGCGTCGGTGACCGGGTAGAACAGCACCTGCTGCACGAACGCCGGCCCGGAGCGTTGCTTGGCCAGCAGGCTGACCGCGGCGACGATGTTGCCGCCGGCGCCGTCACCGGCGATGGCGATCCGGTTGGCGTCCAGTCCGTGCTCGCGGCCGTGCTCGGCCAGCCAGGTTGCCACGATGTAGATCTCTTCGACCGCCGTGGGGTACTTGGCTTCCGGTGAGCGGCTGAAGTTCGGGAACACCACTGCTGCCTGTGCGCCGACGGCGAGCTGACGAATCAGCCGGTCGTGGGTGTGCTCACTGCCGAGCACCCAGCCGGAACCGTGGACGTACAGGACGACCGGGAGGGTCGAGGGGGCGTTCTGCGGCCGCACGATCCGTACGGCGATCTCGCGGGACGGGCCGCCGAGAACCTTCAGGTCCTCGACGTTCGCCGGCGACTTGGTGATGGTGCCGGACTGCGCGTTGTCCATGGCGCTACGGCCCTTGCCGGCGCCGAGGTCATGGAGAAGCGGCGACTTGACGGTTGTGTCCGCGTACTGCTGTGCCGCGGGCTCGAGAATGACGCGTGTGATGGTGGGGCTGTTCACGAAGAACTCTCTCTTGTTCTCTCTTTCTCGAAATTCGTTTCCTGACAACGAAAGTCGACCACACGCGGGATCTGGCGTCCAAGACGCCGTTGTGTCCCTGTGATAGGTGTCGGTTATCGTTTGGTATGGAGCTGCGTCACCTGCGCTACTTCGTGGCGGTCGCCACCGAGCTGCACTTCGGGCGCGCCGCGCGGCAGCTGTTCGTCTCCCAGCCCGCGCTGAGCCAGCAGATCCTGAACCTGGAGGCGGAACTGGGATTGTCGTTGTTCGTCCGCGACCGGCGCACGGTCGAGCTCAGCCCCGCGGGCGCGGTCTTGCTGCCGGAGGCGCAGGCGATCCTCGACCGGGTCGACGCCGCGACGGACCTGGTTCGATCGGTCGGCGCCGGATCCCGCGGCCGGTTGCGGGTCGCGATCACCCCTTCGCTGCCGGGCGGCGTGGTCGAGGCCGTGATCGAGGAGTTCCGGCGTCGCTACACCGATATCGACTTCGAACTGGGCAGTGGCACCACCAGCCAGAACCTGACGGCGTTGCGGCGTGGCCGGATGCAACTCGTCGTAGTACACCTCCCGATACCGGAGATACCGGACGTGGTCTGCCTTCAGATAGCGTCCGAACCGATCGTGGTCGCCCTCCCCAAGGACCATCCGCTCACCCGGCACCGTCGGCTACGTCGCGATCACCTGGCCGGCGTTCCGCTGATCTACTTCCCCCGGCGCACCGACCCGGGACTGCACGACCGGATGCTGGAGGAGGTCTACGGCGGATCCAGCCCCTCCCCCGACATCGTCCGGCTGGAACCGAGCGAGGACCGCAGAGTGGTGGCCGTCGCCGAGGGAACCGGTCTCACCCTGCTGCTGCGTTCCCGGGCCAGCACACTACGCACCCGCGGCGTGGTCTACCGCCGGTTCTTCACACCGGAACCCTGCGCGGAGGTAGGTCTCGCCTATCGGACCCCACCCACGCCTGCCACCCGGCACTTCCTGGACCTCGCGGCCGAACTCGACCATGTCACCGGGGCAAAGGGCTAGACAGAAGAAATCGCCCAGTACCTTGGCGGCCACAGCAGAACGCGGCCGTGCCAAGGGATACCAACCGTGACGCCCCGCTCCCTTTCCAGCGACCGTGCGCTT
This sequence comes from uncultured Actinocrispum sp., assembly GCA_966244135.1. GTDB lineage: Bacteria > Actinomycetota > Actinomycetes > Mycobacteriales > Pseudonocardiaceae > Kibdelosporangium. The sequence goes on from CBIMJO010001503.1 coordinate 1,844, forward strand.
GCCGAAAATGCCATCCATGCAGGTCAAGCGGCGTGGTGGTACTCGTTGAGGGTGCCGCCCAAACGTGGGCGTCGGCGGATGTCGAGGCGACTGATCTGGACTGGATCGGTGATCGGCTCGGGCAGTGGTCGTAGTGGTCGGGCGTTGGCGATGCCCTGGTGAGGTCGGTGCGAGTTGTGGAACCGCTCGTAGTCACGCAGTGCGTGAAGCAGGTATCGCTGGTGCCAGATCAGGGCACGGTCGAGTCGTCGGGGTCGCCGAGCAGTTGCAGGCGGCCAACCGGCGCAGCGAACGACTCATCGACGGGCTTCTCGTCCTCGCTCGCATCACCCCGACGCGCCGAGCGGCCTCGACTCCCCCAGCTTGACGGCGCGGCGTAGGTCGTCGGTGTAGGCCTCGGGCTGTTCCCAGGCCGCGAAGTGGCCGCCCGCGCGGTGTTCCACGTATTCGCGGATGTTCAGGAACTCCTCGGCGTAGCTTCGCGGCTCCGGTTTGATGTCGCGGGGGAACACCGACAGCACGGTCGGCGTGTGGACCCGGCCGGGAAGGGTGGCCGGTTCGGCATAGGTGGCGAACGAGGTACCGATCGTGCCGGTGACCCAGTAGGCGGTGACCCAGGTGAGCAGCTCGTCCGGGGTGAACGCCGATTCGTCGGACCACGACTCCAGTTTCTCGGCGAGCCACGCCGCGAGGCCGGCGGGTGAGTCGCCCAGTGCGACGGCGAGGGTGTTCGGCCGCGTCGACTGCTCCGCGATGTATCCGCCCTCGGTCCGGAACCATTGCGCCGACCGGCCGAGGTAGGCCGCCGCGTCCGGGGCGAGCTTCGCCGGATCCACGGCGAGTGCCCGCTGCGGGGCGACGTTCGTGAGGTGCAAGGCAGCCACCCGGTCCGGATGGTCGGCCGCGAGAATCTCCGCCACGGCGCCACCCACGTCGCCGCCGGACACGGTGTAGCGCGGGTAACCCAGTTCCTCGAGCGCACCGGCGACGATTCCGGCGATCCGGTTGACCGACATGCCGGCCATGGGAACCGCAGCCGCGAACGGGAAGCCCGGCAGCGCGGGAACCACCACGTTCAGGTCCGTGAGCAGAGGCAGGACACGCTCGAACC
>CBIMJO010001504.1:0-2951 GCA_966244135.1 uncultured Actinocrispum sp.
ACCGCGATGGGGTGTTCGGGCGCCGCGGTGTGTCGGGGATGGCGCGGCTGGTCGCCGGGCGGTGGGCGCGTCAGGGCGCCTCGACCGGGTCGTCGGTCGGGTTCGACACCGCGGTGCTGCTGGACGCGGTGGCCGCTCAGCCCTCGGTCGAGTCGTCCCTGGGGCTGGGTGGTTCGGTTCTTTCCGCCACGGCACCGACCGAAGAGGCCACCGCGGCGGCGTTCGCGCACACCGCCGTGCTGAGCGGCCTGCCGTCGAACGCGGCCCCACTGGCCGAGGCCGGCCGGATGTTCGGGCGGATCGCGCACCTCGTCGACGCGGTCGAGGACCTTGAGGACGACCGGGCCTCGGGGGCGTGGAACCCGTTGCTGGCGACGGGGACTTCGCTTACAGAAGTGCGGCGGTTGTGTGATGACGCCGTACTGGGTGTGCGGCTTGCGTTGAAGGAGGCGGCTTTCACCGACGGCAAGCTCGTGCATGTGTTGCTGGCGCACGAACTCGAGCACGCGGTGCAGCGGGCCTTCGGTGACGTGCATGGCCACCAGACGCCGCCCTCGCCCTCTCCGGAGGATGAGAAGGTCCGCAAGGAGCAGGAGATGCGGCGGCGGGCGAGTGAGCGGAGCTGGGGCGCGAGCTGTGGGGTCGCGGCGGGGCTGTTTTGCACGTGTCAGTACTGCTGTGCGGACCCCTATTACGACCCGTGGACCGGTCAGCCCAAGCAGGGCTGGTGCCAGGGGTGCGACTGCGACTGTTGCGACGGGAATTGTTGCGACTGTGGTAACTGCTGTGACGGGTGTGATTGTTGCGATTGCTCGTGCTGAATTAGGGCGTCACGTCGTGGGCTGACCGGCCGATATTCGGTCATGCGGGTGATTATGACGCTGACGCCGGATTCGGAATGGGACGACGACGAGGCCAGTGAGCGGCTCATGCGCGGGCTGCGGTCGGATCTTGTGTCGCTGGATGTCGATTCGGTGGGGCCGGTCGTCGCCGGTTCCGCACCGGCCGGGTCGAAAGGCGCGGACCCGGTGACATTGGGCGCGATCGTGGTGGCGATGAGCGCTTCCGGTGGGGTTTTCACCACGGTTGTCGGCGCTGTTCGTGATTGGCTGGACCGGCATGGTGGCCGGCATAAGATCACTTTGTCGATCGACGGGGACACGATCGAACTCGAACGCGCGACCGCCGCGCAACAACAGGATTTGGTGGACGCCTACGTGCGCCGCCATTCGGCCGGGCACTAGCCATGGGTCGCCGGCTGGCGTTGCTGATCGCCACTTATCAGTTCCAGGATCCAGGGCTGCGTCAGCTGACCGCGCCCGCGCATGACACCGAGGCGCTGGCCGCGGTGCTGCGCGATCCGGACGTCGCGGGATTCGACGTGACGACGTTGATCAATGAGCCGCACCACGTGGTCGGCGAGGTGGTCGGCGATTTCTTCCGCGACCGCCGCCGGGACGACCTGACCCTGTTGTATTTCAGCGGGCATGGCCTGAAGGACGAGGACGGCAGGCTTTATCTGGCGATGGCCAACACCCGCCGGGAGAGTCTGTTGTTCACGTCGTTGTCGGCCGAGCATGTCGACTACGCGATGTCGGGGTGCATGTCCCGCCAGAAGGTGCTGATCCTGGATTGTTGCTACAGCGGTGCATTCCCGGCCGGCCACCTCGCCAAAGCCGATGACACCGTGCACGCACTCGAACGGTTCCAAGGAAAAGGCCGCACGGTCCTGACAGCCTCGGACGCCACCCAGTATTCCTTCGAGGGCGACAGAGTCCACGGCGAAGCACCCCAGTCCGTCTTCACCCACCACCTCGTCGCGGGGCTTCGCGACGGCAGCGCCGATCTCGACGGCGACGGGGACATCACCATCGACGAGCTGTATGCGTACGTCCACGACCACGTAGTGGCGGAGATGCCCCACCAACGCCCCAAAAAGCAGGACAACGTCGAAGGCCGGACGATAATCGCGCACAACATCAACTGGACTTTGCCCCCATACCTGGACCACGCGATGAACAGCCCCCTCGCCGACGACCGCCTGGGAGCCCTCACCGCTCTGGCCCACCTCCACAAAATCGGAAACCCCTCAGTCCAAGCCAGAATCCGCCACCACATAACCACCCTCACCACCGACGACAGCCGAAAAGTAAGCACCGCCGCCCAAACTCTCCTCACCACCCTCCCCACCCCACCCCCACCAACCTCGGCTCCACCATCGCCCGCAGCCCAATCTCCACAGCATTCGCTCGCCGCGGCGAGCCCGGACACGCCGGTCGAGTCGTCGCTCGTGACTGAAGGCGAAGCGGTGCCAGAGAAGTCGAGTCCGGCAGACCAGCCCGCCCCGGCGGCCCAGCCCCAAACCGCATCGACGTCCAACCCGAGCGTCGCCATCCAGCCATCGCCCACGCCCGAGCCGCCAGCCACCCTAGCCGCGCCCACCACTGCCAAACCGTCGGAGCCGCAGGCCGCCGCAGTGAGCCAGGCTTCCGCCGCCGAGCCGACACCTGAGCCTCGAGCCACTGCGGCAACGCCTTCTACTACGGCCCCCGACTTGCCGCCCGTGTCGCAGGTCGCCACCACATCGAGCCCACCCACAGCCGCCCAACCTCCGCAGTCCGCCTCGGCCGGGCTCTCAACCACCGCCGCCCCACCCTCACGGTCGACGCACGCGGTAGTGGGCCTGGACCCGGTCGCTGAGCCGTCGATCGTGGCGGGATCTGAGCGGCCATCCGTGTCAGAGCCTGATCTCGCCGCCGACCAACCGTCGCTGGAGGAGGAAGCTGCAGTCGCGCTTGAGGATTCGCTGCCAACCGACTGTCCGCTTCCGGTGGCTCGGCCAGAGGCCCCGGAGCAGTCGCCCACCACGCCACCGTCCAGTCAGGACGGTGTGGCTACAGGGGCTGGGAGGCGGCGGGCTGATGGTGCTGTCGCAGGCGCTCATCGGCGAG
>CBIMJO010001505.1:0-2950 GCA_966244135.1 uncultured Actinocrispum sp.
TACGAGGTCACCTGGGAGCAGCCGGAGAACCGTGAGCTGATCGACAAGTCGCTGCAGCACTGGATCACCTTCGAAGGCGCGTTGCAGGGCTACACGTTCACCGGCGCGTCCTCCATCTCCGCACAGATGCTGCGGGCGGACAAGGCGAACTTCTACCTGACCGAGCTGCTGCGCCGATTCATCCAGCCGAACACCATGTACAAGGAGTCCGGCCCGGTCATCGAGACGCCGCTGTCGGCCGCGCAGTCTCTGCACGACATGATCTGCCAGAGCTGGGGCGGCGTGCTTCGGGTGTTCCCCGCGGCGCCGTGGCCGGACATCGCCATCGACAACTTCCGCACCCAGGGCGCGTTCCTGCTCAGCGCGTCCCGGCAAAGCGGACAGACCCGATGGATCAGGCTCCGCAGCGAGGCCGGCGCGCCCTGTGTCGTCCGGCATGGCATCACCGGCGACCTTCAGGTCAAGGACCGCTGGGGCCGCGATCTCAGCTGGCGGGAACAAGCCACGGGCACGATCGAGGTGGACCTGCCGCGCGGCGCCGAGGCACTGATCAGCCGAAAGGGTGACCGGCCGGACTTCGACGCGGCCCCGGTGCCCTCGTCCGGGCCCACTCCACCGTGGGGTTTGCCCTGACGGGGTGATGCCCACTTCCCAACCACGCTCCCTCCAAGTTAGGCTCGCCTTACTTGGAGGTGAGCAGTGACCCAGACCCCCACTCCGGCCGAACGCGCCCGCACCATGGCGGCGCGTGGCGGCAAAGCGACCTTGTTGCCGTCCGCCGAGGGCCTGGCCGGGAAGATCACCCCACTGACTCACCACGTGCACGCCGACGGAACCGCCAGCGTGCTGATCACGCAAAGCCATCCGCTGGTCGCGGCCGCCTGGGCGGCACCACGGGGTGAGCTCGCGGCGATGCTGGAGCTGGCCGACACCGCGCCGGTGCCGTTGCGCGAACCGATCCGCGGCCTGCTCTGGCTCACCGGCTGGGTCCGGGCGTTGTCCGAGGACGAGGCCCGGCGTGCGGCGATGCTGGTCGCCGAGGACCGGCCGGATCCGCGGTTGCTCGACGTCGGGCACGGCGCCACGATGCTGCAGGTCGTGCCCGCGTCGATGGTGCTGGCCGACGCCGAAGGCACGCACTCGCTCGGCATCGACGAGTTCACCAGCGCCACGGCCGACCCGTTCTGCGTGCACGAGGCGGACTGGTTGCGGCACCTCGAACTCGCGCACACCGACGTGGTCGCCCTGCTGGGCCGCCACCTGCCGGCCGAGCTGCGCGGCGGGCACATCCGGCCGCTCGGGCTGGACCGGTTCGGGCTGCGGCTGCGGGTCGAGGCCGGCGACGCCGACCACGATGTGCGCCTCGCGTTCGAGCAGCCGGTGTCGACGACGGCCGAACTGGCGAACGAGCTGCGCCGGCTGGTCGGCTGCCCGTTCCTCGCGGAGACCAGAAAACAGGGCTGAGTTCCCATGTAGACGGTGAACCGCCACAAGACCATCGGCGTAACTACCTCCTGGCGTGGCCTTTACCCCAGGAGGCAACACTGATGACTAGACACAGGCGTCTGCTCGCAGTCATGGCCGCGGTAGGCGCTGCGGTCGCGTTGTCCGCGACGGCGAGCGCGGCGTCCCCCGCCGCCGACTCGTTCGGTGGCCGGAACACCTTCCGGGAGTCGCTTTCCGGCTATCAGGAGGACCCGCTGGTGCTGTCCACCACCGGCGGCGGCCAGTTCCGGGCGACGGTCAACGACCGGACGATGGAGATCTCCTACCAGCTCAGCTACTCGGGCCTGGCGGGCAACGTCACCCAGTCCCACATCCACTTCGGCGGCCGGTCGCAGAGCGGCGGCATCAGCGTGTTCCTCTGCACCAACCTGGGCAACGGCCCGGCCGGCACCCAGGCCTGCCCGGCCGCCCCGGCGACGATCAGCGGCACCATCAAGGCCACCGACATCATCGGGCCCACCGGCCAGGGAATCGCGGCCGGTGAGTTCGCCGAGCTGACCAAGGCCATGCGGGCCGGGGTCACCTACGTCAACGTGCACAGCGCCACGTTCCCCGGCGGCGAGATCCGCGCCCAGCTCGACCATCACTGACCTGTGCCCCGGCTCCCCGCCCGACCCGGGGTGAGGAGCCGGTCCAGGTGCGCGTCGAGGGCGGCGACCGCGGACTCCGGGGTCTGCAGCCCGATGAGAATGTGCAAGGTCAGACCGTCCAGCATGGACAGCAGGGCGGCCGCGTGCCGGCGGGCGTCGGGGACGCCGGCACGTGCGATCTCGCTCGCGATGTACTCCTCGAACCCGGTCGCGCCCTTGAGGAGTTCCTCGGCGATCGCGGGGTTGACCGCGGCCCGGGCCAGGAACGCCGCCACCACCTGCGCTTCGGCGCGGCGTTCCTCGTCCAGCGGGAGCATCTGCAGCAGCAGTGTCCTGATCGGACCGCCGTCCGGGCTGCCGTCGTGCAGCCGGGTCTCGACGCGGGTGCGCAGGGTCGCCAGGGCGAACATCAGCATGTCGTCCTTGCTGCTGAAGTAGTGCTGGACCATGCCCATGGACACGCCTGCCTCGGCGGCCACCGTCCGCAGGCTCACCCCTTCGAGGCCTTGTGTGCTGACGATCCGCCAGATCGCGGCGCTGATCGCCTGGCGTCGTTCCTCGTGGTCGACCTGCTTGGGCACGTTCGTCTCCGTTGTTGCAATGCGACTGCATTGCATCGTATCGTTGCAATGCAGTCGCATTGTAAAGGGAGGGGACATGCAGACAACCCGTCAGCAGCGCTACTGGGACATGGTCAGCGGCCGGGCCTACACGTTCGGCGAGCGGATCGGCGCGGCACACCGCCACCTCGCGCAGGACATTCTGCGGCTTGAGCCCGGCGAAAGCGTGCTCGACCTGGGCTGCGGCACCGGAGCGGACCTCGAGGTCATCGAGGCCGCGATCGGGCCACCGGG
>CBIMJO010001506.1:0-2949 GCA_966244135.1 uncultured Actinocrispum sp.
CAGATCTCGCCGGTGGAGAACAGCTGAACACCCGCGTCGAACGTCCGCACCGGGCTGCTGGAGAAGCTCGGGTCCACAATGCCCAGTTCGGCGGACAGCTGCCACAGCACCAGAAGGACACCGATCCCGGCGATGCCGAGCAGCCCGCTACGGTGCCGTTGCACCCATGTGGACTTTGCCCTTGGCGGTGCTGCCGCGGTGATGGGCAGGGACGTCGTCGTCATGGCTCCTCGGTTCGGGTTTTGGGTGGCGCAGCGCATCGATGATCCGGTCGCCGTAGGCCAGGAACTCCGCGCTGCGGCGCCAGCCGGCGCTGCGCGGGCGGGGTGCGTCGATGGTGATCTCCAGCGCGACCCGGCCGGGCGAGGGCGAGAACACCAGCACCCGGTCGGCCAGCAGCACGGCCTCGTTCACGTCGTGGGTGACGAACAGCGCGGTCTTCTTGGCCGCGTCCGCCTGCCAGATCCGCAGCAGCTCGTCCTGCAGGATCTCGCGGTTCTGCGCGTCCAGTGCGCTGAACGGTTCGTCCAGCAACAGCAACGCGGGGTCGGTGGCCAGGGCGCGGGCCAGGTTCACCCGTTGCTTCATGCCGCCGGACAGCTCGTGCGGGTACTTGTCGACCACATGGGACAGTCCGGCGATCTCCAGCAGGTCGTGGGCGCGTTTCCTGGACTGCTCGGTGAGCCGGCCCTGCATTTCCAGTCCGAAAAGGACGTTGCTCAGCACGGTCCGCCACGGGTACAGCGACGCCTGCTGGAACACCAGGGAGCGTTCGGGCCCGGGCCCGGCGATCTTCTTGCCGTGCAAGGTCAGTTCGCCGCCGGCGACCGGCACGAGGCCGGCCACCGCCTCCAGGAACGTCGTCTTGCCGCACCCGCTCGGCCCGACGATCACGACGAACTCGTGCTCGTCGATGTACAGGTCCAAATCGGACACTGCGAGCGTCAGGCCGCGCCTGGTCTTGTGGATGAGCTGGAGTCCGTTCGCGACAAGGGCTTTGTCAGCCATGAGAGGCACCGGCCTCGTCGTAGCCGGACTGCTTGAGCCGGCCGTCGCCGACGAGCTTGTCGATGATGTCGCGAGCCACCGCGCGGGCCTCCTTGGTGGACTTGAGCAGGTGGTCGATGATCTGCGAATGCCCGCGGTAGCCGTTGCGCGGCCGGTCCGACCCGACGAACGCGCTCGCGCAGACCGACAGGAGATACGCCGAGTTCTCGTAGGCGCGTGACCGCCGGAAGACGTCCCACTTGGCGTCCACATCGGACCATGGCTCGGCGGTCGGGTGGATCAGCACCTCGGCGCCCTGCAACGCCAGCGCGCGGGCCATCTCCGGGAAGATGATGTCCGTGCAGGTCAACGTGCCCAGCACGCCGATCTCGGTGTCCACCACGGGGAACATGCTCAGCTCGCCGTACCGCTCGGTGTACTCGGTGTAGACGTCACCGGGTCCGGTGTAGACGGTGTTGAGGTTGTTCGGCCCGTTGTTCTTGCGGTACTTGAGGATGATCTTCCCGTGCGGGTCGATGATGAAGCTGGTGTTCCACAACTGGCCCGGCCAGGTGTCGTCGCGCTCGTAGAGGTTGCCCATGAAGTGGACGCCCAGCCGTTTCGCCTGCTCGGCGATCCGGTCGGTGACCGGGCCGGGGATCGTCTCGGCCAGCTCCAGCCACTCGTCCACGTCGCGGGGGCGGTACTGGCCGATGATGCTGTACTCGGAGATCGCCGCCAGCCGCACCTCGCCGACCCGGTTGAAGGTCCACTGCAGCAGCTCGAAGATCCGCGACAGGTTGCGGTCGATCACGTCGTCCCGGTCCTTCGGATCGACGATGACGTGCGTCTCCTGCTGGATGAGCGCGGCCTTGTAGGGCTTGATCACAACGGCTCCTTTGCCCGTCGCCCCCGTACTGAGTCTCATAGTGTCGACACTTTGGCGAGTCTGACTGCGGGGCTCGCGCATTGTCAAGCGATGATTCGACCGCTCACTCAGCGTGGAGCGCCATAGTGTCGACACATAACCGGAGTGTGGCCGAGATGGCCCGGCGTGACGCCAGGCCACGATCCGGGACATGGCCGAGGTGTCACGACTTGTCTGATCCGGCCCAGGCCGGCGGTCCGATCGGCCATCATGGCGCGCATGCCATTCCTGCAGCTCACCGCGATCATCGTCGAGGACTATGACGACGCGATCGGCTTCTTCACCCGGGCCCTGGGCTTCGAACTGGCCGAGGACTCGCCGGCCAGCACCAACGACGGCCGTCCCAAGCGCTGGGTGGTCGTCCGGCCGCCGGGCGCGGAGACCGGGATCCTGCTTGCCCGCGCCGACGGCGAGCAGCAGATGGCCGCGATCGGCAACCAGCACGCCGGCCGGGTCGGCTTCTTCCTCCAGGTCGATGACTTCGACGCGAGCTACCAGCGCATGAAGGCAGCCGGGGTCGAGTTCCTCGCCGAGCCCCGGACTGAGCCCTACGGCCGGGTCGTCGTCTTCCTCGACATCGCGGGCAACCGCTGGGACCTCCTCGGCCCCGCCAAGGCTTCCTGACCCAGGCCCGGATCAGGTGGTGTCTTCGCCTTCTTCGAGGAGGGTCGCGGCGGCGCCGACCACCTGGATGTCGGGTTTGGCCACCACTTCGTGGTCCTTGTCGGTGTAGTCGAAGCGGTCGAGGACGCTGCGCATGGCCTCGATGCGGGCGCGTTTCTTGTCGTTGCTCTTCACCACGGTCCAGGGCGCCGCGGCCGTGTCGGTGGAGCGGAACATCGCCACTTTCGCCTCGGTGTAGGCGTTCCAGCGGTCGAGCGACTCGATGTCGTTGGGGGTCAGCTTCCACTGGCGCACCGGGTCGACCTGGCGGATCAGGAACCGGGTCCGCTGCTCGGCCCGCGACACCGAGAACCACATCTTGATCAGCACGACCCCGTCGTCCACCAGCATCTGCTCGAACGCGGGCACCT
>CBIMJO010001507.1:0-2949 GCA_966244135.1 uncultured Actinocrispum sp.
CGGGCTCTCACCGGCCGGCTGGCCGAGGAGCTCGGCGTCGACCCAGGCCCGGAGCTGACCGCGGCCTACCAACGGGTGTTGCGCCAGCAGATGCCTGCAACCGCGCCACGGACCGCGATGCGCGCACCCGTGATGGTCACCCCCGCCCAGCTGCCCCGGGACCTGCGGATGTTCTCGGGACGCGAGGCGGAGCTGCACGGGATGCTGGCCGCCGCCCGGTCGCCGGACCGTCCCATGCGGGTGGCGTTGATCGACGGGATGCCGGGTGTCGGCAAGACGACGGTGGCGATCCGCCTGGCGCACGAACTGTCCGGCCGGTTCCCGGACGGACAGCTGTTCGTCAACCTGCGCGGCTACGACCCGGCCGGTGCGGTGACCGATCCCAGCGACACGTTGCGGCACTTCCTGTACGCCCTCGGAATGACGCACACGCAGGTTCCGGCCGATCTGGACGCGCAGGTCGCGTTGTACCGGACGTTGCTGGCGGGCAAGCGGATGATGGTGGTGCTGGACAACGCGTCCGGCGGCGAGCAGGTAGCCCCCTTGATTCCGCCTTCTCCGGGGTGCCTGACCATCGTGACCAGCCGCAACCGCCTGTGCGGTATCACCGGCGCGCACCCGTTCACGCTGCAGCCGCTGCCGGTCGAGGATGCTCGCGCCATGGTGCTCGCGCGGCTGGGCGACGGACGCGGCGAGCAGGAGCCCGAGGCCGTGGACTGGATCGTGGCGATGTGCGGGCGGCTGCCGCTGGCCCTGGCGATCGCGGCGGCCAGGGCCGCGGTGTACCCGTCCGTGCCGCTGCGCATGATCGTGCGCGAACTGGACAGTGTGCGAGACAGCCTCGATGTGTTCACGCGGGACGGAGACAAGACGATCGACCTGCGTGCAGTGTTCACCGGGTCGTACCGAACGCTGAGCCCGGCCGCCGCGCGGATGTTCCGCCTGCTGGCGTCGCATTGGGGGCCGGACTTCTCCCTTGCCGCGGGCCGGAGCATGGCGGACATGACCCCGCCGGCCGCGCCCGTGGCACTGGCGGAGCTGACCCGGGCACGGCTGCTGACCGAGTCCGTCCCCGGCCGGTTCCAGTTCCACGACCTGGTGCGGGTCTATGGCCTGGAGCTGGGCCGGGAGCTGGACAGCGCGCAGGACCGGGACGCGGCGCTTCGCCGGATGGTGGACCACTACCTGCTCAGCGCCAAGCAGATGACCTCGGTGGCGCCGATGCAGCCGATCTCGGCACCGGTGCCGTCGGACACTCCCGCTGACGGCATGCAGGCACCCGGGGTGCAGGCGGAGACCCCGGCCGACGACGCCGACGCGATGGCATGGTTCGCCATCGAGCAGCCTGTGCTGGAGACCGTCGTGACGAAAGCGGCCGGCGCGGGGTTCGTGGCCCACGCGTGGCAGCTGGCGCTGGCCATGCTGACCTTTTTCCAGAGCCAAGGGCAGCTGCTGTCGTGGCTGGTCACGCTGCGCGCAGGGCTGGCAGCGGCCACGGCCGCAGGGGACATGGAGGCTCAAGCGCGCGTGGCTCGGGGACTGGCAGGCGGCTACTACCACTGCGGCGACAGCGCGAAGGCGCTGCACTACCTGAACATGGCACTGGATCTGGCTCAGCAGCTCGGCCACACAACCGAGGAGGCCCACATCCTCCGCAACACCGGCGACGTGCTGGCCGAACTCGGGCACACCGCCACAGGCGACTATCCCAGGGCCAGAGGGAGCTACGAACGGGCAACGGCGCTCTATGGCCAGGCGGACGACCCGCGGGGACTGGCGAACTCGCTCGTCGGCCTGGGAACGTGCCTGGTCAAGATGGGCCAGCCGGAGCAGGGACACGCCCTGCACCGGCAGGCCATCCAGGTGTTCCAGTCGGTGGGCGACGTCATCGGTGAGTCCGTCGCCTGGGCGGAGTCCGCGGAGAGCCACCACGAAGCCGGCGACCACCCTGCGGCGATCACCCACTACACACACGCCGCCGACCTCTGCCGCACAGCGAACCACCACACCGGGCGCGTCCGCTGCCTGCGGGGCCTCGGCGACGCGCTGGCGATCGTCGGAGAGCATGACCGCGCCCGCGCCGCCTGGGAGGAAGCGTTGCCGTTACTCACCTCCGGCAACGCCTCCGCGAACCACGTGTCCGAGGAGGAGATCATCGAGCGGCTCACCGCCCTCAGCCGGCAAGCTGATCAGACGCTGGAGCCCGCTTGATGGCCCGGTCCGTCAGTGCTTGACGTCCGGTGCGCCCAATGCCGCGCCGAGTAGCTCAGCCAGCTGGCGCACCTGGTCCGCGGTCAGCAGCGCGAGCGGGCCCGGGTCGTGGGTGAGCCGGTGCCAGAACGACTCCCGCAGCTGGAGACCGTCCTCGGTGAGCTTCAGGGTCTTCACTCGCCGGTCGGCCGGGTCCGCGGCACGCCGCAGTGTTCCTCGTGCTTCCAGCTTGTCGACGAGTCCGGTGAGGTTCGACGGGTCCGAGCCGGTCCGCTCGGCGAGGGCGCGCATCGGCACTTCCTCACCCGGCTGCAGGCTCATCAGGATCTTCGCCTGGGCCGCGGTGAGCTCGAACTCGTTGGCGCAGACGGTGTAGTAGGCCTGCTGCCGCTCGGCCATCTGGAGCAGGAGGTAACTGGCGCGCTGCACATCCCGCAGGTGCGCTCCGCGCGGCTGCCGCTTGCGACCGGTCATCGCCAAAGCCTATCGACACACCGGTCACGTACCATATCTGACCTGCACCACTATGGTGTTGTGCCACGGTCGCGGCGAGATCGATGGTCCACGACCCGCACACGCATCGCAGGTACCGCACGACACCGGCTGAGGTGTTGTGGCGGGACGCGAGGGTCAGCTCGTCGCGGGGCCAGCCACGAGCCGGGCAGCGGTCGGACGGGGGTGGGATGCCGTCGGTCATCGGGCCATCGTGGTGTCATGCCTGTGTGCGGTTCAACCATG
>CBIMJO010001508.1:0-2948 GCA_966244135.1 uncultured Actinocrispum sp.
CCGCGCGGTCCCGCGCGGCCTCCCGGCCGTGTCCCTGGACCAGACCTGGGATCCGGTGAATCGGCTGACCTCGCAGGTGGTGGCGGGGCGCGAGGGTGTGATCGCCGGCCGGTCCTTCCAGTACCACTCCGCGGGTGCTGTGGCGAGGATCGACGATCACCTCACTGGTCGACAGCTGTTCGACCTGGACGACCGGGGCCGGGTGACTGCCGTGCGCCGCGCGGACGGGGTGGAGCGATACGGCTACGACCCGTCCGGCAACATCGCCGAACCGACGCGCACCTACCAAGGAACGATGCTGCGGACCCTCGGCCGTACGGTTCTCGCGCACGACCCGCTCGGCCGGGTGGTGCAGCGCAACGTCCGCACCCTCTCAGGGCAGAACCGGATCTGGCGCTACACGTGGGATGCGGAGGACCGGCTCACCTCGGTCACCACGCCGGACGGCGTGATCTGGAGCTACCAGTACGACCCGCTGGGCCGCCGGATCGGCAAGCAGGCGCACACGCCCGCGGGCGTGGTCAGGACGGAGTTCGTCTGGGACGGCACGCACCTGGCCGGGGAGATCGGCGTGACCGGCTCGACGACGTGGGAGTACCGGCCGGGCACGTTCACGCCGATCGCGCAGGTCGTGTCCGCCCCGCAGGACGTGATCGACGCCCAGTTCTACGCGATTGTCGCCGACCAGATCGGTGCACCCGCAGAGTTGGTCGACAGTGCGGGCAACCTCGTGTGGCGTCAGCGAAGCATGCTTTGGGGCCGCGTGAGTGCCCAGGGCTCGGTGGTCTGCCCGCTGCGGTTCGCCGGCCAGTACCACGATGAGGAGACCGGCTGGAACTACAACCATCACCGGTACTACGACCCCGAGGCCGGCCAGTACGTGAGCCCTGATCCGCTGGGGTACGAAGGCGGCGACAACCCGCACGCCTACGTGCCCAACCCAACGGGCTGGGCGGATCCCTTCGGCCTGACGCCGTGCGAGGACGCGGCGAACGCCGCCAACGGGGCCAAACTGAACGAGCACCTGCGCCAGGCCGAGAAGTACGGCCAGGCCGGGTTCCGCGAGTTGCCCGACGGCCGCATCCGCTACTACGGCGACGTCAGCCCGGCCCACACACCGGGGGAGATGGCGGGCCGTCGTGTCGTGCGCGAATGGGACCCCGCCACTGGGCAGAAGCGGACGTGGCACGAGACCGTGGATCACGACGGCAATGTGCGGATCGTGCGCCCAGAAGAGTCCGCCACCGGCGGCCGCAAGGTCCACTACCATTTCGACGCCAATGGCAACTACCTGGGCAACGACCGCGGACGGGTGAATGCCCGCCCAGGTCAGGAGGGGTTCATCCCCTCACGGCGGCGATAGGACGACATGGTGTTCCCCTCACGGCAGGCCATCATCGACAAGCTGCAGGAACTCATCGAGGGAGGGGACGAGCACCGCGCCGAGATCTCCAGTTGGGCCGAGCGGTACATGCTCGACAACGACGACGAGCGGGTCGGTGACCAGGAGGCGTGGGCGGTGCTGCAGGCCCTGACCGGTGCCGACGCGCCCAGCACCGACCGCGACTGGCTCTACGACAAGGTGGACTTCGAAGGCTGGCTGGCACGGCTCAGGTGAGCACCACGACTCGCGCATGGAACTTGCCGCGAGGAACTGAGCGCCGCGACCGGAGCGCAGCGCGAAAGGAAGGTGCCGGCGTTGGCCCCACACCAACGCCGACCGGCTGCGCGCCACCGTACGGGCGGACCCCCAGACGCGCAGCCGGGGTCGTTCGAACTTCCGTCCCCCTCTGGACGTCAGTCCTCTTTGGACGGGCGTGCTTCGGGCGGCAGCACGCCCCAGTCGATGAGCTGCTCGGTCAGCTCACCTGGGGTCATGTCGTAGATGATGGCGAGCGACCGCAGGTCCTCGGTCCGGATGGACAGCACCTTGCCGTTGTAGTCGCCTCGCTGACTCTGGATGGTGGCCGCGTAACGCGCCAGCGGTCCGACCTTCTCGGCCGGCAGCTGCTGCAGCCGCTCCAGGTTGATCACGATCTTGGTGGCTGGCTCGGCACCGGAGGGGACCCTTCCCTCTGGCAGGAGCTCGACCACCGGGACCCCGTAGAAGTCGGCCAGCTCGGCCAGCTTCTGCACGGTCACCGCACGGTCGCCGCGCTCGTAGGAGCCGACGACGACCGCCTTCCAGCGTCCGCCGGACTTCTGCTCGACGCCGTGCAACGACAGGCCTTGCTGCTGGCGGATGCCACGGAGCTTGGCCCCTAGCGCCTTGGCGTAATCGCCCATGTGGCGGTTCTCCATTTCGTTCACCCCGGCGGCCGGGAAGGAGTGCCGACGGGTCCTCGCTGAGATCGATACGCAGAGTAATGGTTACTTGCCGTGGCCACCAGGTCAAGCACCTCCCACTGTTGCCGTAGCGCCAACCGGTCAAACACCACCCGGAAGGTCTACTGCCGTTCCCTGGTAGCGTGCCTGATGACCCTGGTAATGGGGGTCCTCGACATCCTTTAACGACCCGTCCGGCGAGGCGGGGAAGGAGGTCCAAGTCCGTGCCGCGAACTCGTGGCGCGGCGGACTCCGGCGGGCGGCGCGAGCTGCTGTCGGCCGGGGACGTCGCGCGTACCGTCGCCCGAATGGCCCATCAGGTCATCGAAAAGACGACTCTGGGTGCTCCGGCTGCTGCTCCGGTCGTGCTGATCGGCATTCCGACGAGGGGCGCACCGCTGGCCGAGCGTCTGGCAGCCCGCATTGCGGAGTTCAGCGGAGTCACCGTCCCCGTAGGCGTGCTTGACGTCACGCTTTACCGCGACGACCTGCGCCGCCGCCCCAACCGCCCCTTGGAGCCCACCGCTCTGCCAGATGGCGGTATCGAGGACCGGCTGGTGATCCTCGTCGACGATGTCCTGTATTCCGGCCGGACGGTGCGTGCCGCGTTGGATGCGCTGCGT
>CBIMJO010001509.1:0-2948 GCA_966244135.1 uncultured Actinocrispum sp.
GTCCTTGGCCTCGCGTTCGGACAGCTGCTTCAGGTCACCGTCCGCGGGCGGAGATCGTGCGTGTGTCGTCCCAGGCCCGCATCGCTGGCTCGTCGATCGGCTGGTCACCGGCCAGGTCTAGTAAGTCGCCGCACTCGACGTGCTTGATCAGCCGTTGCTCGACCGGTGATAGTGAGGACTGGGGCCGGTCCGCCGTGGTGGCCACGTCACTGCATCGTCTGTCCCAATCGCTGCGTTATGACTCAAACGGATGAGCCTCGCTCCCCGAAGGCTGATCGCTTGGCCGAGGAGTTCGACACCATCGCCTGGACGTCCGTGACGGCCACAACGACCGCCGAATCGATGCATTCGACACAGTTTACCGGTGGAGCGTACGTATTCGGATGTGCTGTATTCCTAAAGTGGTTGCAGCTCAAGCGTTCCGAGGCACGTCGATGTCGTCGACCTGGTGGTGTGTCGAGCTGTCGCATTGTCGCCGATGATCGAAAACGTCGCATGGGTTGAGGGTGAGGTTCGCGATTGAGCAGACTCGGATGACGGTCAAGGCGGCGTGGCACCGGTCGGGTCGCCGTGACCATGCGGCGGGCCGCCGTTGATGTCGGCTTCCTCAGCGTCCTCGGCCATCCACGCCGTGAGCCTCGCCAGACCGGCACGGTCGTCGTAGGGCGCACTGTCGGCAGCATGGTGCTCCAGCTGCGTATAGAGCTGGTGAGGCGAAATCCGCTCCGGCGGGTCGAGTCGGCGCCACGAGCGGGAAGACTTGGGGAGAAGCCGGATCCACGCCTGCGTCGTGGTCTCCTTGTTGGTGATATCGGCAGGCTGGTAGTCCTGCGCGCGGCTCCGTTCGCTGTGCCTGATCACCTCGTCGAAGAACCACGAGGATCCGACGACCGCGAGCACGGCGTCCTGGTGCTCGGTCGCGGTCCGCAGCTCGGTGGAATCGAGCAGCCGAAAGGTGTGGTTGATGGAGGCCCCGGTGACGCCGTGTTCGTCGTATGCGATCTCCCCTGCGTGGATGGCGAGGCGGAGCCGGATCTCCTCTTCGCGCGGGTGGATCCTGTTGTGCGCGACCAGCGCGTCGAGCAAGGCGTCCGGCAAGTAGTTGGCGAACAAGGTCTTGGGGATGTCTGCGGGAGCGAGCATCAGGATGCCGTCGCCGCGATCCTCCCGGTGACAGGACTCCCAGGGAATCCCTGCCGAGTCGAAGGCCTTCTGCACCGCGCGGTACAGGCCGTCCCGGACACGCACCATGTTCGTGTTGGTCCGGTTGAAACTGCCGAAGCCGACGATGTCCACCGCGACGATCGTGCAGTGCACCGTCGCGGCGGCAGGGCGTGTCGGCTGCACGTTGAGCCGGGGAAGCGAAATCCGCTCCGACGTGGGCTCGGGGGTGATGTTGTTGCTTGTCACGACGCTTCCTCCTTCCCAGCGGGCTCCTCGGTGAGCAGCATGCCCGGCCCGAGCACGGCCGCCAGTTCGTCGCGCGCATTCTTGAGGTGCACCCGCACCGTAGACTGGGCGATCCCGAGCAGATCTGCGACTTCCCGCGTCGACCATTCCTCGTACCAGCACAGATGCGCTACCCGATATCTCCTCGGCGGCATCCGCTCGAGTACCTTCCGGCACTCTTCCAGGGTCAGGGCGCAGATCGTCTTGTGCCAGGTGTCCTCGGGCGCGGTGCCTGTTCCCTGGCATTCGAGGCGTTCGATGCCGACCTCGACCCGGGTCCCAGCTTTCCAGCGGCTGACGGCCTTGTTCCTCGTGACGGTGAACAGCCAGGCCCGCTGGTGCCCGGGTTCGCGGTCGCGCAGGGTGGCCCACGCAAGCGCAACGTCGTGGAACGCCTCCTGCACGAGGTCCTCGGCCGCGGCGTGGTCACCCTGCACAAGCGTCATCGCATAGCGGTGCAAGTCGTGCACGACCTTGGTGAACAAGGCGGCCACCTCCTCGGCGGTCTGCTCAGGGATGCGGCGCGGCATGGCCGCCTCCGAACGCTCGGCGCGGCGGCCCGACCTGGACCCACGCGGCCGGCAGCCACGCTGACTCAGTCACAGCCACGATTATCTCCGCCTGGGCATTTTCAGCCAGCGTCAGCACGGTGCGCCACCAGTACAGCTCGGTCAGCAGTCGCAGCCAGCCCAGTGTGATCACCATTGCGGCGATCAGGCCCGCCGCCTGCCACGACCACGTGCTGACGCCGACAATCAGCGAGCACGGTATCCATTCCGGGCACACAGGTTTCACATCCAAGACATCTTCCGAGACCACGAAACCGTTTAGCGGCCCGGCGACCTATGGAGAACTTCAGCCGCCCAGTACGACCCCACGCAACGAGGATCTTTCCGATAGCCACTGCCAGGTCGGCAGAAGCCATGGACGGGCTCATCTGGAAGTTGCTCTGTGAGTCCCGGAACGCCGCACACCCGAGGCGCGTTTCATCTCAGGAGTTGGTAGAGCTGTGGCGGAGACATGGCTGGCTGCGGATTTGTGGCGTCCGTCGGCTATGTCCCAGTCTTCGGGCCGTGGGGGTTCATAGCCGTGTTCGCGGAGGGCCGCCAGGATCGCGTTGACCGTGTCGGCTTGTTGGGCGCTGATCTTGTCTTCCTTGTCGTGTTCAACGCGCGCTTCGATGACGGCCTTTTCTGCGGGAACGTCGAGCCAGTCTCGCTGCGGCTCGGAGACCGTATGGCCGGCGTCCTGAGCTAGGCGCACGGTGAGCGAGAGGTCGACCTGCGCTCGAAGAAACGCTGTGGCCGCTTCTTTGAGCGCGCCGTACGCCTGATATGCCCTCTGGTTGACCGCTGCCAGTGCGGCCTGGTGTCGGCTCGAAACCGGGTTCGCGGTCAGATCCATCCAATAGAGACTTCGCCCGAAAGAGCGGCCCGACCTCGCAGTGACCTTGACCCCGTTCACCGGACACGTCGGGTATGTCAGCCACCAGCAGAGTG
>CBIMJO010001510.1:0-2946 GCA_966244135.1 uncultured Actinocrispum sp.
AGCGTGGCGGTCGCGGGTCCGTCGAGCGCCTCGACGACCTTGGCCCGGCCGTCCACGGACACGTTGACCGCGCGCTCGACCGGTCCGGTCAGCTGGATCGTCACCGTGGAACCGCTGGGTGCCTGCGCCCGTTTGCCGACGATGTAACCCATCGCCGCGGTGATCTCGTCCAGGGACAGCTCCGCGGCCAGACCGGTCTCGTTTCCCTTGCGGCCCACGGCATCCCGGATGTCCTGCTCGTGCATCCAGCAGTCGAACACGCGGATGCGCATGTACCGGGCGTAGGTGTCCTCTCCGGACGGTGTCCAGCACGGCGCCTGGAAGTCCGCGGCGGGCATCGCCCGCAGCGTCTGGGTCCGTGTGGAAGTGGCCTCGCGGAACAGGTCGTGCACGTGCTGCGGGGTCTCGTCGCGCAGCCAGTCCACCCAGTACTCGTTGACCACGCCGATCTCGTTGCGCACGTGGTCGAACGCCTTGACGTCCTTGGTCATCGGCGGCGTCTGTCCACAAAGGCCCAGTTCGGCGCCGACGATGTGCGACACGACGTCCTGCACCGACCAGCCCGGCAGCGACGTCGGCCGGGACCACTCGGCGTCCGGCAGGTCCGCCAGCAGGCCGTCGATCGACGCCCACTCCTCGTCCAGCGCCCTGACCACGGTGTCTTTCACTGTTGGTTCCCTTCGAAGGACACGATCTCGCCCCGGTTCACGCTCACCCAGTCCCGGCCGTCCAGGTACGGCCGCAGGCGCCGGGCGATCAGCTCGAGATCCTGGGGCGACTTGGGTCGTTGGATCTCGTAGACATGCGGGAACGACTGCATCCCGGTGACGACGTCCCACAGCCGCAGCGCGTCGTCGCCGGTGGGCGGGTCGACCAGGACCGGCCCGAACAACGGTGAGCCATCGGGGAAGAACAATGTCGGCACGCCGAAACCGCCTGCCGCGACGACCCTTTCGTGATCCTCGCGGACCTCGTCATGTGTCGTCGGGTCGTTGATGGCCTCGTCGAGCAGGCACGGATCGTGGCCGAGCCGTTCCAGGATCCGGCGGGCCTCGTCCGGTTCGTGCGGCTTCTCGCCGTTCTCGTGCAACGCCTTGCCGATCGCGGCGTACCAGTCGTCCAGGTCCCGCATGCTCTTGCGGCGCAGCAGGGCGCCGATCCGCATCAGCGACCAGCCGTAGGACCACGGGCGTTCCCACGGGTGTTTCTTGCCCTCGAACCGGTTGACCTCCTCGAGCGAGAAGAACCGCCAGCCGATGGTGATCCCGGTCTGCTCGCGGACGTCCCTGATCCACAGGGAGGTCTGGTACGCGAACGGGCACATGGGATCGAAGTGGAAGTCGATGTTCATGCGGTCACTCCGGCGATCAGGGTGCGCAGGCCCGCGGTGATCTCGGCGGCCGGCCGCTGCTGCACCTTGGCCAGCAGGATCAGCCCCTGGATCTGGGCGAGGATCATCCGGGCCGTCTCGTCGGGCACGTCGTAGCGGCGGCAGGCGGCCAGCAGCCGCTGTTCCCACCGGGCGAACACATCCGCGACATAGGCCCGCAGTTCGTCGTCCGTTGTGGACAGTTCGGCGGCCAGGTTGCCGAACGGGCAGCCGACGATCCGGCCGAACCGTTGCTCGAACCGGCCCTGGACCTCGGTCACCGCGACGGCGACCGCGTACAGGCCCTCGTCCTCGGCGGCGGTGAGCTGCCTGTCGAACTCGGCCGCGTGCAGGTCGATCACCGCCTTGGCCAGGTCGGACTTGGACGGGAAGAAGTGGTAGAAGCTGCCCTTGCGGACATCCGCGGCCGCGCACAGATCCGCGATCCCGACCGCGTGGTAGCTGCGGGTCAGGAACAACCTGGCCGCCGCCCGCACGATCCGGTCCCGCGTCTGCTCCATCCCCGCCTCCCTCACCTCAAGGCACCCTAACCACCCCTTGACTGACCGGTCAACTACTGGCTGGACGCGGGTACTTCAGGGTGGGGGCTGGCAGACTCGGGGCGTGCCTTCCGGTCGTGATGTCCTGGTCGCCGCCCTGGTGGCCTTCGGCGTGCTGGCCAGCACGTTTCTGCAGGACCAGTTCCAGGGCGGGGTTCAGCTCGACTGGGCCGGGGCGCTGCTGATCGTGGTCACCGGCGGGCTGCTGGCGTTCCGGCGGCGGTTCCCGGTCTGGGTCGGTGTGGGCACGCTGCTCGGGTGCGGGATCTACTACCCGTTCGTGGGCGCGAGCGGGCCGATGCTCGCGACCTTCATCATCGCGCTGTACTTCGTGGCCGCCACCGGGCGGATGGCCGCGGCGATCGTGCTCTCGGTGGTCGCCATGGTGGCGATCGTGCTCGGCGAGATGGCCTCCAAGGTCCGGCACGTGGACAACGTCGCCATGTTCATGCTGGTCGGCTGGCTGGTCGCGATGATCGCCCTCGGCGCGGTGAGCAACGGGCGCCGGGCGTACGCGGCCGAGGCGTCCCAGCGGGCGACCACCGAGGAACGCCTGCGGATCGCCCGCGAGCTGCATGATGTCCTGGCGCACAACATCTCCCTGATCAACGTGCAGGCCAACGCGGCGCTGCACCGCAAGGACCAGTCCGAGCCCGCGCTGGAGGCGATCAAACAGGCCAGCAAGGACGCGTTGCGCGAGCTGCGCGGCACGCTCGGGGTGATGCGGCAGGTCGACGAGCCCGCGCCGACCCGCCCGCCGGGCCTGAACCAGCTCGCCGACCTGGTCGAACGAACCCGCGCGACCGGCCTCGACGTGACCGTTGACGGCGAGGTGCGCCAGCTGCCGTCCGAGGTCGACCTCGTCGCGTACCGGATCATCCAGGAGGCGCTGACCAACATCACCCGGCACGCCGCCGCGCACACCGCTCGTATACACCTTGTATACAACGTGGATACAGTGCGCATACAGGTCGCCGACGACGGTCAGGGCGGGAAAGTGGTGGCCGGCAACGGGAT
>CBIMJO010001511.1:0-2941 GCA_966244135.1 uncultured Actinocrispum sp.
TGGAGTTCTTGCGCGAGCACCCCAAGCTGCTCGACCTCGGGCTGGACCAGCTGGGCGAGGTAGGGAACTTCGGGCCGCTCGACGACCTCACCGTTCTGCGGTCGCTGCGGCTGTGGGACAACGTCTCGCTGACGTCCTGCGCCGGCAAGGTGTGGCCCCAGGTCCATTTTCTGGGTATTTACAACAGCGTCGTGGATGTCGCCACCATCCCGGCGGTCTTCCCTGGGCTGGCTCAGCTGACACTGGGCCGCGTTCCCGTTCCCGACCTCGCGCCTCTGGCCCGGCTTCCGTTGACGCTGCTGGACTTGGACAGCGATGACGTGGACCTGACTCCCTTGAAGGACAAGACACTCAAGCTCGTGCTGACCAAGGGCGGGACTTACCGGGGCCTCGACAAACTCGGCCCCGGTGTCACCGTCAAGTACGAGTAGCCAGGGTGCGCAGGTGCGGCAGGATCAACGCCAAAGCCCTGCCGCGGTGGGAGATGGCGTCCTTCTCCTCGTTGGTGAGCTCGGCCGAGGTCCGGGTCCCGCCTTCGGGGACGAAGATGGGGTCGTAGCCGAAGCCGTTGGTGCCCAGGGGTTTGCGGACGATCTGGCCCGGCCAGAAGCCGCGGACCACCACGTCGTCGTGGCCCGGGACGACCAGGGCCACCGCGCTGACGAAGGCGCCGCCCCGGCGTTCGTCGGGGACGTCGCCCAGCTGGTTGAGGACCAGCTCGAGGTTCGCCTTGTCGTCGCCGTGGCCGCCCGCCCAGCGCGCGGAAAGCACGCCAGGCATGCCGTTGAGGGCATCGACCTCCAGGCCGGAGTCGTCGGCGATGGCGGGCAGCCCGGTGGCCGCCATGGCGTCCCTGGCCTTCGCCAGGGCGTTGTCCTCGAAGGTGGCGCCGGTCTCCGGCGCCTCGGGGTACTCCGGGACGTCGTCGAGGCCGACCACCTCGATGCCCTGGATGCCCTCCGCGGCCAGGATCCGGCGCAGCTCCACCAGTTTCTTCGCGTTGCGGGTCGCCAGCAGCAGCTTCACTACTTCGCCTTCGACTTCCTGCGCGGGGACGGCTCGGGCAGCTCGCCCGGGTACGGCTCGGCCAGCACCTCCGCCTGCAGCCGGCAGAGCTTCTCGGTTCCGGCCAGGGCCAGGTCCAGCATCTGGTCCAATGTGGACCGGGCGAAGGTCGCGCCCTCCCCGGTGCCCTGGACCTCCACCAGCGTGCCCGCGTCGGTCGCCACGACGTTCATGTCGACCTCGGCGACGCTGTCCTCCTCGTAGGGCAGGTCCAGCCGGACCCGGCCCGCCACCACGCCCACGCTCACCGCGGAGATCGCGCAGGACAACGGTTTGGGGTCGGCCAGGCGGTCCGCCGCACCGAGCCACGTCACCGCGTCGGCCAGGGCCACGTAGGCGCCGGTGACGGCCGCCGTGCGGGTCCCGCCGTCCGCCTGGATCACGTCGCAGTCGATCATGATGGTGTTCTCGCCCAACGCGGACAAGTCGATGCACGCCCGCAGCGAACGGCCGATCAGGCGGCTGATCTCGTGCGTCCGCCCGCCGATCCGGCCCTTCACCGACTCGCGGTCGCCCCGGGTGTTGGTCGCCGACGGCAGCATCGCGTACTCCGCCGTCACCCAGCCCAGCCCCGAGCCGATCCGCCAGCGCGGCACCCCCTCGGTCACGCTCGCCGCGCACAGCACCTTGGTGTTGCCGAACTCGACCAGCACCGAGCCGGCCGGCCATTTCTGGAAGCCCCGCGTGATCCGGACTTCCCTCAGCTCGTCGTCGTTCCTGCCGTCACTTCGCGCCACACCGCCACCCTACGAGATGCGCGGACGATCAGACCGTGTAGGTGTCCCCGAGCTCGACCAGACGGGAGTCACCCCGGTAGATCTGGCGCGCCTCGGCGAACACCGCCTCCCGGTCGGTCCACGGCGGCACGTGCGTGATGAGCAGCCGCCGCACCCCCGCCCGGCTGGCCAGCTCGCCCGCGTCCCGGCCGGACAGGTGCAGGTCGGCGGGCCGGTCCGGCCCGTGCGTCCAGGACGCCTCGGCCAGCAGCACGTCCGCGCCCTCGGTCAGCTCGTCCAGCTGCGGGCACGGCCCGGTGTCGCCGGTGTAGACCAGGCTGCGGCCGCCGTGCGAGATGCGGAACGCGTACGCCTCACAGGGATGCCGCACCTGCGTCGAGGTGACCTCGAACGGTCCCACCTGGATCGTCGCCGAGCCCAGCGCACGGAAGTCGAACACGTCCGTCAGGTCGGTCTCGCCGCGTTCCTTCACGCTCGGGGCGTAGGCGCCGGCGAACCGTTCGGGCGCGTCGCCGGGCGCGTACACCGGCAGCCGGTGCAGCTTGGGGTCCCTCGACGGTTTCGGGTGGTACCGCCGGAACACCGTCAACGCGGTGAAGTCGGCGCAGTGGTCGGGATGGAGGTGCGACAACAGCAACGCGCCGAGCAGGAACGGATCGCAGTAGCACTGCAGCTCAGCCAGTGTGCCGTTGCCGAGGTCCATCGCCAGCAGGAAATCATCGGCCTCGATCAAGTAACCCGAGGCCGGAGTGTTCGGCCCGGGCACGCTGCCCGAACAGCCCAGCACGGTCAACAACACAGCGCACAGCGTGACATATCCGGCCCCAAGTACAGGTCAAGTTCGCGCTAACGGCCTAACTGAGCCCACTTCCAGCCCAAGAAAACGCCTGGCCAGACGGTGGAAGGAGGCCACAGAACCGGTTGCCAGGAACTCGTGTCGCGCGTCCCCGGGTGTGTCGCGCAGAAGATCGTTCTCGGTCAGCACCCGGACCACGTCCTTGGCCGTTTCCTCAGCGCTGGACACAAGCGTGACACCGTCTCCCATCACGATCTGCAGCACCCCCGTCAACAACGGGTAGTGCGTGCAGCCGAGCACGAGCGTGTCGACTTCCGCGCGCTGCAACGGTTCCAGGTAACTC
>CBIMJO010001512.1:0-2939 GCA_966244135.1 uncultured Actinocrispum sp.
GCCGTTCACCGACGCGTGGAAAGCCGCCGCGCCACCCGAAGACGCCATCTGGGAGTACCACGATTCGGTGCCGCCGGTGCCCGATCCGACGCAGGTGACGGTCAACCTCGGTGAGCACCGGTTCCCGCTGGCCGACGTCCGGGTCGCCGTCCACGTGGACCAGTCAGTCGTCGATGTCGCCGTCTATCACCCCAAGTTCGCCGAACTGGAACCCGCGGCCCGGGAGACGCTAACGTACCTCCCGCTGGATGTCACGCTGGGTGAACGGGTCGCCGGGGAACGGCTGCGCCGGGTGGAGACCGCGGAGACCGAACCGGAGGGCGCCATCGGACTGCTGGAGCTCCGCGAAATTGTCGGTGGGCTGGACTAGTCTCCACGGCGTGACCAGCACTAACGAAACCAGTGACGAGACCACGGCCGACGTGCCCGCCGAGGTGCGCACGAAACACGCCGGCCTCGCCGAGGAGCTCCGTGGCCACCAGTTCCGTTACTACGTGCTGGACTCGCCCACGATCACGGACGGCGAGTTCGACAAGCTGCTGGGGCAGCTCGAGGCGATGGAGGAGCAGTACCCGGGCCTGGCCACCCCGGACTCGCCGACCCAGCGGGTCGGCGGCACCTTCTCCACCGACTTCACCGCGGTGGACCATCTGGAGCGAATGCTCAGCCTGGACAACGCGTTCAGCGCCGACGAGCTGAACGGATGGTTCGACCGGGTCGCCAAGGAAGTCGGCGACGCCGCGCACTACCTGTGCGAGCTGAAGATCGACGGCCTGGCGATCAACCTGCTCTACGAGAACGGCAGGCTGACCCGGGGCCTCACCCGCGGTGACGGCCGCACGGGCGAGGACGTCACGTTGAACATCCGCACCCTGAAGGACGTGCCCGAGGTGCTGACCGGCACGGACGAGTTCCCGGTTCCCAAGCTGGTCGAGGTGCGCGGTGAGGTGTTCTTCCGGGTCGAGGACTTCCTGGAGCTGAACGCCAAACAGGCCGAGGCGGGCAAGCAGATCTATGCCAACCCGCGCAACACCGCCGCGGGGTCGTTGCGGCAGAAGGACCCGAGCATCACCGCGAGCCGCAAGCTCCGCCTGATCTGCCACGGCCTCGGCAAGCGTGAAGGGTTCGAGCCCGACCGCCAGTCCGAGTCGTACGACCGGCTCACCGCGTGGGGCCTGCCGGTGTCGACACACACCAAAGTGCTTTCCACACACGAGGAAGTGCTCGCGTTCATCGAGTACTGGCGGGTGCACCGGCACGACGCCGAGCACGAGATCGACGGTGTCGTGATCAAGGTCGACGAGGTCCCGCTGCAACGCCGGCTCGGCACCACGTCCCGGGCGCCGCGGTGGGCGATCGCGTACAAGTACCCGCCCGAGGAGGTCACCACCACTCTGCTGGACATCCGGGTCAACGTCGGCCGCACCGGCCGGGTCACCCCGTACGCCGTCACCGAACCGGTCACTGTCGCGGGCTCGACCGTCACGCGGGCGACGCTGCACAACGCCAGTGAGGTGAAGCGCAAGGGTGTGCTGATCGGCGACCGGATCGTGCTGCGCAAGGCCGGTGACGTGATCCCCGAGGTGCTCGGCCCGGTGACCGACGCGCGGACCGGCGACGAGCGCGAGTTCGTGATGCCGGTGGCCTGCCCGGAATGCGGCACGCTGCTGCGCCCGGAGAAGGAAGCCGACGTCGACATCCGCTGTCCGAACTCCCGGCACTGCCCGGGCCAGCTGCGTGAACGCTTGGACTACATCGGCAGCCGCAACGCGCTGGACATCGAGGTGCTCGGCTACGAGAGCGCGGCCGCGCTAGTCAACTCCGATGTGTACGACTACGAGGCCGACCTGTTCGACCTCGACGCCGAGAAACTGCTGCGGGTGGAGCTGTTCCGCACCATCGCCGGCGAGCTCTCCGCGAATGGCCAGAAGCTCCTGACGAACCTCGAAGCGGCCAAGGAACGTCCACTGTGGAGGGTACTGGTCTCGCTGTCCATCCGGCACGTCGGCCCCACCGCCGCCCGCGCACGGGCCATGGAGTTCGGCAGCCTGGAACGGATCTTCGAGGCCACCGAGGAGGAACTCGCCGCGGCCGAAGGCGTCGGCCCCACGATCGTCGCCGCCCTCCGCGAATGGTGGACCGTCGACTGGCACCGTGAACTGGTCGACCGCTGGCGGGAGGCCGGCGTGCAGATGGAGGACGAACGCGACGACTCCATCCCGCGCAACCTCCAGGGCCTGTCCATTGTGGTCACCGGGACCCTCCCGACCTTGTCCCGCGACGAGGCCAAGGAGGCGATCATCGCGCGGGGCGGGAAGGCCGTCGGCTCCGTATCGAAGAAGACCTCGTTCGTCGTGGTCGGCGACGCGCCGGGATCCAAGTACGACAAGGCATTGCAGCTGAAGGTCCCGATCCTCGACGAGGACGGCTTCCGGGTGCTCCTCGCCCAGGGCCCCGACGCCGCCACCGAGATCGCCACCATCGGCGCCGACGAAGACGAGGGGGAGTAGCGCCTACCCGGGCGAGACACGACACCTTCGGGAGAGCGGGCCGCGCCGCGTGCGGCCCGCTCCCATCCGATGCTCTACCCGCACAAACACCGACATCCGCCACCACCTCGACTTGTTGTCTCCCAGAAGAACGAGGGACTCGTAGCCCCGCCCGGAGCCGCGCGAAGTCGGCGGTCACGCCGGTGCGCTCACCTGCTGCACCCCAGCGGGTGGTGACGTGCAGCGAGTGGCTGGCGGCGAG
Source organism: uncultured Actinocrispum sp. (assembly GCA_966244135.1). Taxonomy (GTDB): domain Bacteria; phylum Actinomycetota; class Actinomycetes; order Mycobacteriales; family Pseudonocardiaceae; genus Kibdelosporangium. Next base: position 2,752 of record CBIMJO010001512.1, read on the forward strand.
CCGCTGTGGGCTGCTCGCGCTGCAGGGACCGGGGTTGGTGGCGTGTATTGAGGAGGTTCGGCGGCCACTTCAGCGTGGGTCGGGACGGTGTCCGGTCGGGCGATCTAGGTCGTGTTTGAGATTTAAGAACACGCAATACCGGGCCGAAGGGGTCCCAGAAGCCCCCCCCCCAACCCCCCAACACAACC
>CBIMJO010001513.1:0-2924 GCA_966244135.1 uncultured Actinocrispum sp.
GTTTCGGCTCGTGATCGAACCTGCCTACGTGACCGAGACACGGACTGCCTACGACACCGTCGCCGACTCGTATGCCGAGGTACTGCAGGACGCGCTGGACGCCAGTCCGTGGGACCGGGCGATGCTGGGCACGTTCGCTGAGCTGGTCGGCGGAACCGGCCCTGTTGGTGACCTGGGATGCGGCCCGGGACGGTTGACGGGATACCTGGCCTCGCTCGGGCTGGACGTCTTCGGAGTCGATCTTTCCCCCGGCATGGTCGACGCGGCCCGCCGGGCGCATCCTGAACTGCGCTTCGAAGTCGGTTCGCTGAATGCATTGGAGCTGGACGACGGTTGCCTTGCCGGCGCGCTGGCGTGGTACTCGCTGATTCACACGCCACCGGAGCTTCTGCCCTCGGTGGTGACGGAACTGGCGCGGGTACTGGCCCCAGGCGGACGACTGCTGACAGCGTTTCAGGTCGGTGATGAGCGTCGCCGCATCTCCCAGGGCTACGGCCACGAGGTCTCCTTGGACGCGTACCGGTTGCAGCCGGACTTCGTGGCCGACGCGTGTATCGCCGCGGGCTTGGACGTGGAAGCCCGGTTGGTTCGAGAGCCCCAGCCACCGCACGAAAAGACACCACAGGCTTACCTGTTGGCCCGCAAGCCAAGCTGACCGCTCCGATCGAGGCGGTCTCCAGTTTTCGTCACATAAGTAATTTAATGTGAAAGTAGTCCTGAATGCAGTGCCAACTCCGGCAGAAGATCTTCCCCAATGCCAGAAGGGGGTCCCAGGCCCCGGCCAGGGACCCCCATGATGTCAAACGGTGAGCGTCAGCCGTCGCCCTCGGCGGCGGGGATGTACGCACCAGGCACCTGGTCCGGGGCGAAGACCTTGTCCTCGCCCGGGTACGGCTTGGTCCAGCCATGGGTCTGGTACCAGGTGAAGTGGTTCATCTGGGCGGGGTTGGCGTAGTCGGCCGTGGCGTTCGGGCCGGTCAGCCGCTGGTGGGTCTGCCATTCCTGCCACTGGGCCGCCACCGGCTGCTTGTCCGCCGGGACCACCGTCGACGGCTGGGCCGCGGCGAGCTGCGGCGGGATGGTGTCCTCACCGCACGGGGGCATGGTCTTCAGGCCCAAGGTCAGCGAGGTCTTGTTGGGCACCACCGTGAACGGCGTGAAGTCCGGCTTCTGGCTGAACGCCGCGGTCATCGGCGTGGCCGCGCTGTCCTTCTGGTTCATCGGGCGGATGCCGAGGATCTGCTCGATGGTCCGGATCATCGTGATCTGCGTGTAGTAGTGGCTGTCGACCACGCCGTGCTGCGCCCACGGGCTGATGATCTGGACCGGCGCCCGGTGACCGTCCACATGGTCCAGTCCGGCCTGGGAGTCGTCCTCGACGACGAAGATCGCCGAGTCCTGCCAGTACGGGCTGTGCGAGATGGTGTCGACGATCCTGCCGGTGGCGAGGTCGTTGTCGGCGACCTGGGCGGCCGCGTTCGGCGGGCCGCCGGTGTGGTCGCTGGACAGCCAGAACATGTTGAGGTTGGCCGGTCCGTGCGCCTCGAAGTCCTTCTTCCAGATCTCGTACCGGTAGATGTCCGGAACCGCGGTGTCGAACTTCGGGAACCCGGGCACCGACACGGTGTTCAGCGACGGGATCGGCGAGGAGGACACCAGCGGGTAGGCCGTGTCCTGCCCGGTGGAGGCCATGTTCTTGGCGTCGCAGTACAGGTTCTGCCAGGACGCGTCGGCCGGCTTGCTCAGGAACTGGTGGAACTCACCGAAGTCCCGCACGGTGTGGCCGGCCGCCTGCGCGCCGGTCCAGAGGAACCCGGAGGCCTGGTGGCCCAGCGCGTCGTCCTCGGTGTCGTAGCTGCGCAGGTACTCCCCCGCCGAGGATTCGGTGTACTCGGGGTCGTCGGCCTGCATTAGCCAGTTGTGGCCCTCCGCGGAGTTGGTGCCGATGTCATACGTGTTGTCGTACAACCCGAACTGGCGCTCGAGGGCGTGCTGGTTCGGCGTGACGTTCTCGCCGAACTGGGTCACCGACGGGTCGCCGTTGCCGCGCGGGTCGTCGCCGAACTGCTGGTCGTAGGTCCGGTTCTCCTTGACGATCAGGAAGACGTGCTTGATCGTCGACGGGTCACCCAGCCGCCGCGGCACCGGCACGGGCTGCTTGTCGCCGTTGCCGTTGGCCACTTCGGCGGCGTTGTGGGTCCATCCGTTCTGCCGGAACACCTTGTCGGTGTAGCCGCGGATGGTGTGGTCGTCGGGCAGCCGGAACTTCTGCACGCTGCCGGTGGTGTCGTGCGTGCCGTGCTCGCCCGAGTTGCGGCGGGCGTCGATGCCGCGGGTGTTGGAGATGACCACGGTGGAGCCGATCGAGGTGACCGCACCCGGGAAGTAGTCCGTTGGCAGCAAACCGATGTAGCTCACCGGTTCCTGCGCGCGGTTGTGGTAGCGGTACACGGCGACCGCGTTGACGCGGCCGAGCGTCACCAGCAGGTGGCCGTCGTCGGTGACGGTGATGCCGTCGGGCTCGTACCCGACGCTCGCCTCCGGCCACGGCTGGGTCGCGATCGTCTGGACCACCTTGTTGCTGAACGTGTCGATGACGGACACGGTGTTGCTGTTGGTGTTCGCGACGAACAGCACGCCGTTCTTGTCGTACAGCGCGGTCGGGTGCAGGCCGACATCGATGCTCTTGACCGCGGCACCCGGGGTCGCCAGGTCGATCACGCTGACCGTGCCGGTGGTTGTGGCGCCGGTGAACGGGTCAGCCGGAACCTGTGTGTTGTAGGAGTTCAGCGTCGCGTCACCGGGGACCGCGGTGCGGCCGCCTTCGTTGCTGACGTAGATCTTGGTGCCGATCCGGACCAGATCGCGCGGGGCGTTGCCGACGGCCCAGCTCTGCAGGATGGCGCCGGTCGTGGCGTTGAGGG
>CBIMJO010001514.1:0-2918 GCA_966244135.1 uncultured Actinocrispum sp.
GGATACCGGACGGTCGAACTGCCCGGTGCCCTGGCCGCCGAGCAGGCGGTTCCGTTCGCCAGGGCGATGAGTGGAGCGATGCCATGACCGCGTTGCCGTTCAGCAGGATCGCGGTGGTCAACCGGGGCGAGCCCGCCATGCGGTTCATCCACGCGGTGGCCGAGCTCAACCGGCAGGGCGACGACCGGCTGACCACCATCGCGGTGTACACCGAACCGGACCGGCAGGCCTGGTTCGTCCGCGAGGCCGACGAGGCCGTGTGCATCGGACCGGCCACCGTGGTCGACGAGCCCAGCGGCCGGGAGGTGCAGAGCTACCTCGACTACGAACGGCTCGAACGGGTCCTGGTCGCATCGCGGGCCGACGCGGCCTGGGCCGGCTGGGGCTTCGTCTCGGAGCACGCCGGGTTCGCGGACCTGTGCGCCAAGCTGGGTGTGGTGTTCATCGGCCCGACCGGTGCGGCGATGCGCCGGGTCGGCGAGAAGGTGCGTGCCAAGCTGCTGGCCGAAGGCGCCGGTGTGCCGGTGGTGCCGTGGAGCGGCGGCCCCGTCGAGGATCTCGCGGAGGCCGCCGCCGTGGCGGAACGGATCGGTTACCCACTGCTGGTGAAGGCCACCGCCGGGGGCGGCGGGCGCGGCATCCGGCGAGCCGCGAACGCCGCCGAACTGACTGGTTCCTACGAAGCCGCGCGGGCCGAGGCCCGGCACGGCTTCGGGGACACCAGCGTGTTCCTTGAACGGGAACTGACCGGAGCACGGCATGTCGAGGTGCAGGTGATCGCCGACCTGCACGGCGCCGTCTGGCCGGTCGGCCTGCGGGACTGCTCGCTGCAGCGCCGCCACCAGAAGGTGATCGAGGAGTCCGGCTGTCCGCTGCTGGACGCGCAGCAGCGGGCCCGGATCCTGCGGGACGCGGCCGAACTGTGCCGCCAGGCGGGCTACACCAACGCCGGGACGGTCGAATTCCTCTACGTGCCCGCCACCCGGCAGCACTACTTCCTGGAGTTCAACGCCCGCCTGCAGGTCGAGCACCCGGTCACCGAGCTGACGACCGGGCTGGACCTGGTCAAACTGCAGGTCGCGGTGGCCGGTGGGCTGCGGCTCGCGGGCGATCCGCCGCCGGTGTCCGGCCACGCCATCGAGGCCCGGCTGAACGCCGAGGACCCGGACAACCGGTTCGCGCCCGCGCCCGGCCGCATCCGCCGGCTCCGCACACCCGTCGGGCCCGGCGTGCGGGTGGACGCGGGAGTCACCGAGGGCGACTCGGTCGCCGCCGAGTTCGACTCGATGATCGCCAAGGTGCTGGCGTGGGGCCGCGACCGGGAGGAGGCCAGGGCACGGCTGGCCCGAGCCCTGGCGCAGACCCAGGTGATCGTGGAGGGCGGCCGGACCAACAAGGCGTTCCTGCTGTCGTTGCTGGATCACCCCGACGTGATCGGCAACCGGCACGACACCGGCTGGCTGGACGCGCACATGACCAAAGGCGACCTGCTGGAGCGGAGGCATGCCGACGTCGCGCTCATCAGCGCCGCGATCGAGGCACACGTGGTCGAGCAGGCCCATGCCCGGACCTCGTTCTACGCCGAGGTGGCCCGCGGGCTGCCGGGTACGCCGGACTCCGGCCTGCGTCTGGAGTTCCGGTACGGCGGGCATCCCTACGTCCTGCACGTGTACCAGCACGGGCCCACGACCTACCGGGTGATCATCGGGAACACCACCGTCGACGTGGATGTCGAGCGGCTCGGTGATGTGGAGCGGCGCCTGACGTTCCACGACCGGCAGCACCGGGTACTCGCCGCGCTGGCCGGACCGGTGCACACCATCGAGGTCGAGGGCACCACCCACAGCATCGTGCACGACGAGGGCGGTGTGGTCCGCGCGCCGATGCCCGCGGTGGTCGTGTCCGTCGCGGTCTCGCCGGGCGACCGGGTCGATGCCGGCGATCCGCTCGTCGTGCTGGAGTCGATGAAGACCGAGACGGCTGTGTCCGCGACCTTCCCCGGCCGGGTCCGGTCGGTGGCCGTCACACCGAACAAGCAGGTCGACGCGGGAGAACCGCTGCTGCAGATGGAACCACTGACCGTGGCGCGGGAATCGGCGGCGGGCCCGGTGCACTTCGGCGACTGCGGCGGCACCGGCCTGAACGGGGCCAAGGCGTTGCACTCCTACCTGCTCGGCTACGACCTCGACCCGGCGACAGCCGGACGGGTCCACCGGGAGACCGATCCGTGGCGGCCGCTGTCCGGCGGCGCCCCGGACCGGATCGCCGGCGAAACCGAGATCCTGCAACTGTTCTCGGACGTCTGCGCGATCTCGCGCCGGCAGCCGGAGCCCGCCGGGGAGGTGCCGGGTGAGCCGGCTCGTGCTCCCGAAGAGCACCTGCTGACGTGCCTGCGGACCTACGAGTCCGGTGGTGCCGGGCTTCCCGCGTCGTTCATGCGCCGCCTCATGCGGGTGTTGCGGCATCACGGAATCACCGAACTCGGTCCGTCCACTGTGGTCCAGGACGGGCTGCTGCGGCTGTACCGTGCCCGGCAACGGCTGGACAACGTGGTGCCCTGCGTCGCGGCCATCCTCGACCGGTGGCTCACACTCACACCCGGCGCAGTGGGCACGGCACACACGCACGGCCTGCTCGACCGGCTGGTGACCACGACCGACCGGCGTTATCCGAGCTTGATGGACCTGGCCCGGGACGTGCGGTTCCGGTTCTACGAGCAGCCGGTGCTGGCCCGTGCCAAGGCCGAGCTGTACGCCGAGATGGACCAGCACATCGCCGCGCTGGCCGCGGGTGTCCCGCCCGGGGAACGAACGGCCCGGATGGCCGCACTGATCGGCTGCCCCCAGCCGATGCGGCCAAAGAGCCGAACGAAGAGCGGCGTCATGACCTCGAGCTTTTCGGGATCGACATCGCCGCCG
>CBIMJO010001515.1:0-2916 GCA_966244135.1 uncultured Actinocrispum sp.
TGGGTGGGCCGGCGGCCTGGCCTTCGGGGCAGTGCCGGCGGAAGTCGCACCACGCGCACTGCCGGCCGACCTGGGGCGGGAACAGCACCTCCGGGTCCCCGCCGGCCTGGAACGTGTCGGTGGCCAGCTGGAGCTCGTCGGCGGCCTCCTCGGCACGCGCCTGGTGGCGGGCGAGGGACTCGTCGGTGTGCTCCCACTCCGCGACGGTGCCGCTGGGCAGGTGGTGCAGCTCGACCTTGCGGCACGAGCGGCGCAGCGTCCTGGTGGTGGCGATGCAGTACATCGCCAGCGCCTGCGACCCGCGCGCGTCGTCGGTGGTCAGGACCGCGCGGCCGGTCTTGTAGTCGACGATGACCAGTTCGCCGTCGCGGTCGTCGATGCGGTCGACCCGGCCCTCGGCCACGATCGTGCCCGCCGGCGCGGACACCCAGCGCTCCAGGCCGACCGGGTCGATGGACACGTCTGTGGACGCGAGGTAGTCCGCGACCCAGCCCTGGGCGCGCGAACGGAAGACGGCGGCCTGCCCGGTGTCGGCGAACCCGTCGTCCTTCCAGTGCGTGGTCACGAGCGCCGCCCCCGCCTCGGGGGTGCGCTTCGCCAGCGGTAAGTCGAAGAACGCGCGCAACGCGTTGTGCACCACCGCACCCAGGGTGCTGTGGGCGAACGCGCCACCACGCGGGAGCGTCGGGCGGTCCACGTACGTCATCCGATAGCGGCGCGGGCAGTCCGCCCACGTCGCGAGCTTGGACGGGGTCACCCGCACAAGCTTCTTCGGCATGCTGTCGAAGCCAAGCTGCCCTTGCACGAACACCAAGTTACCCGGACCCACCGACAAAGCCGCGCACCGAGTCCGCCAGCAGCTGCACGGCGATCGCCGCGAGCAACAGACCAGCGATCTTGGCGAGCAGGACGATGCCCGACTCCTTGATCAAGCGGATGACCACACCACTGAACCGCAGGCAGATCCACAACACGAAGTGCACAGCCAGAATCGCCGCACCCAAGGCCACATACGCACCAGTACGGCCGTCCGCCTGACGGACGAACACGATCGTGGCGGCGATCGCACCGGGCCCGGCCAGCAACGGGGTTCCCAGTGGCACCAGGGCCACGTTGACGTCCTCGACCACCTCCGGCTCGCTGGTGCCCCGCCCGGTCAGCAGGTCCAGCGCGATGAGCAGCAACAACAACCCGCCGGCCCCTTGCAGCGCCGGGATTCCGATGTGCAGGTAGGCCAAGATCGCTTGCCCGCCAACGGCGAACAGGGTGATCACGGCGAGCGAGACGAGGACGGCCTGTCGCGCCGCCCTCGCCCGTGCCAGTCTCGGTTTGCGCCCGACCAGGCTGAGGAACACCGGGATGGTGCCCGGCGGGTCCATGATCACCACCAGGGTGATGGTCGTCGCGGTGAACATCCGCGGGTCGAAGAAGTCGGTGAGCGCCACGGGCCCATCCAAACAGGACGGACCCGTGAGGCGCACTTCAGCGGTGCTGAGCTGCGACAAAAGACACCCACAGCATCGCGGTGATCGCGCCGGCGGCCAGCGCCAGCGAACCCGCGGGGCTGCCGCTCATCGCGTAGAGGTCGCCGACCAGCAACGCCGTCCCGGCGACCCGTGAGGCGACGGCCCTCCGCTGGTCACCGGCCTTGCGGTACCGGCGGCCCAGCACGTAGCAGGCGGCGATGAGGGTGCCGAACGAGATCGTCCCGGCGGCCATGTGGCCGTAGCTGTGCCACGTCAGCGGCGCGCCCAGCGGGTCCATCACGAAGAACCCGGCCGCGACCATCCCGGCCCCGTTGACCGCCAGCAGCCGTGGCGCCCACCCGCCGATGGCCCGCCGCAACCCCACCGAACCCAGGACCGTGAGCACCCCGGCGACCACGAAGTTCAGGATCTGCACCCAGCCGGACGGGCCGATGCTCAACGCGCTCAGCGGCTGCTGGGTGAGGTCGAAGCCGGGCCGGACGGCGGCCTGGGCAAGGGAAACGGCGGCCCACAGCGGCGAAGCGACCGCACCGCAGGTCAACAACGCACGAGTGGACGAAGAAGTGGAGGTGGTGGCGATGGCGGTCATCAGTCTCTGCCTTTCTGCGGATTTGGTTCTCGCCACCACGTCGTCCGGGTAATGTGACAGGGAATGCTCGCGTTCCCTGTCACATCGGCTTGTTCGACGCGTTGGCGCAACCACCCGGAACGGGAACCAAGGAGACAGCGATGCGCTACCTGATGATGTCGATGGCCACCGACTACGCGCCGGACGACAACCTGTACATCGAGATGGGCAAGTTCATCGAGGAGATGACCACCGCGGGCGTGCTGCTGGCCACCGGCGGTCTCGACCCGAACGGCATCGAGATCACCTCATCGGGCGACGAGATCACCGTGACGGACGGCCCGTTCGCCGAGGCCAAGGAGGCCGTGGCCGGGTTCGCCCTGGTGGAGGTGCGGTCAAAGGAGGAGGCGATCGAGCTGGGGCGGCGGTTCCGGCGGATCGTCGGTGACGGCAAGAGCGTGATCCAGCAGGTCTTCGGGCCCTGAGCATGGATGCCCACCGCACTGTCGACGCCGTCTGGAAGCTGGAGTCCAGCCGGATCATCGCGGGCCTCACCCGGATGGTGCACGACGTGGGCCTCGCCGAGGAGCTCGCCCAGGACGCGCTGGTCGCGGCGCTGGAGCGGTGGCCGGAGTCGGGCGTGCCGGACAACCCCGGCGCCTGGCTCATGGCCATCGCGAAACGCCGGGCCATCGACCACATCCGCCGCGCGCAACGGTTCGAGGAGAAACAGGAACAGCTCGTCCGCGACCAGGACGTCCAGGAGCCCGATGAGGACGACGTCCTGCGCCTGATGTTCATGTCCTGCCACCCGGTCCTCCCCACGGAGGCCCGGGTGGCTTTGACGTTGCGGCTGCTCGG
>CBIMJO010001516.1:0-2916 GCA_966244135.1 uncultured Actinocrispum sp.
CTCGGCGTCCATGCTGCTGATGACGATGATCCGGCTCTTGGGCGAGGCCTGTCGTCACGAAGCGCGCGGACATCGTGATGCTGGTGGCCGGGGCCATGCTGCTGGGGCTCGCGGTGCTGCCACTGCCCGAGATGCCCTCGACCCGGAAGCTGATCGTGATGCTGGTCTTCGCCGCCGGGACGTTCGCCTGCTACCCGTCCGCGTTGCTGGCGCGCAAGCGGCAGCAGTCCGCGCTGAAGAACGCGCAGGAGTTGCTCGCGACCCCGGTTGTGGTCGTAGCACCTTTGGGGGAGAGATGATCAGTTCGTCGTTCGCGCAGCAGCAACTCGAGCGCCCGGTACTGACGGCGTTCGTGCTGAGTGCCGTTGAAGCGCCGTTGCTGGCGTTGTTCTTGGAGTTGCTGGACGACGAGCTGACGCTGTCGGGCTTCCTGATGGGGTTGGTGGTCGCCGCGCTGGCGATGCTCTGGCCGAACATCGTGAGCATGCGGGCCGAGCGCAACAGGTTCCCGGCCGGGCTCACCGGCGAGGACATGCTCGAGGTCCAGCAGATCGTGTTGCACGGCCGGACCAAGTTCCGGCCCGAGCTGGCGCGCGCCGTCGACCACTACGGCCGCCGGCGCCTCAAGCCGCACTCGGAGATCACCACGCTGTGCCTGGCGATCCTGTTGCTGGCGGTGGCGGTGTTCGTCTACCTGGTGGTGGACCAGTCGGTGCTGGTCGCGATCGCAGTGGGGTTCTTCGGTCTGTTGGCGTTGGCCAGCTGTCCGCTCGTCCGGTTGCAGCGCAGGCGGATCGAGCGGTCGATGGCGAGCGCGCGGGAGATGCTGGGGCTGCCAGCACCTCCCGCCGCTTCCTAGCCCAGGGAGATCCGGTCGAGGTCCGGGGCTCCCTCCTGGTCGTTGAAGATCTTGATGGAGTTGGCTCCGGCCTTCAAGGTGACCGGAATCGTTGTTGTGTAAGGCGTGTTGTTGCCCAGACCGTCCACAGAGACCTTTGTGGGGGCGCCGCCGTTCACGGACACGAAGTACGACCGCGGTCCGTTGACCGTGAAGTCGATGTACAACGTGTACTGCTTGGCGGTGTCCACAACGACATTGTCGAACTGGACGAAGGCATCCGGTGTGCCGCCGATGTTGCGCACCTTCTCACCGCCGGAACACGAGCCACAGCCGGTCAGACCGGCGTTGCCGATGCTGTTGCCGGAGTCCTCGGCTTCCCGCATGAACACCCGGTCGGCCGGCCGGGTCCTGACCTGGATGTTGGTCGTGACCTTCTTGGCCCGGCCCAGGAACTGGAACGTGGCCGACACCGGCGCGGTGGCCGAACCGATGTCCACGCCCGGCGGTGAGGTGAGTGTCCACTCACCGGACACCGTCTGGCCGAGCCGCAGATTCTGTGCGGTGACCGGGTTTCCGGTGACCGTCCAGCCCGTGGGCACGGTCGGGGCGAGGTTCACATTGGCGATCGGGTCGTCCACGTCGAGCCGGAGCTTCGCGGTCACCTTCACCGACTGCTGACCGGGCGCGACCCATTGGATGCCATGGGGTTCGGCCGTCAGCGTGGTCGTCGGGGTGTACGAAGCCGCGGGCAGCGGCGAGATCGCGATCCGGTCGAGGCCCGCCTGGCCGGTGACCGAGATCTTGTTGGCGCCGGCCTTCAAGGTCACTGGGATCGCCGTGGGCGAAGGTGCCGGTGATGCGGCGATAGGCACGGTGATCGGTGTGCCATCGTTGACCCGCACGGACATCGAGGTGGCGCGGTCGGCGGTTGTGTTCAGCTCCAACCGGTAGTCGCCGGCCTCGGCGACACTGGCGTCGGTGTACGTCGCGCCGCCGAGCACCTGGAGGTTGCCGGAGCAGTACCGGCACAGGTCCAGCCTGCCCTCGCGGTGCGCCGACTCGGCCTCCAGCGGCACGGCGGTGAACGGCGACCACGGATTGCCGTGCGCCACCTTGATCTCGTCGATCAGCAGCCGGTTGACATAAAGCGGCGCCTGGGGTCCGGCCCAGGTGTTGAGCACGTCCAGTTTGATGTACCGGGCATACTGCTCGCCGAGGTCAATGAACTGCGTTCCCCTGGCGCTGGGCATCGCTCCACTTCGGACCGCGCTCCAGTGCTGACCGTCGTCGCTTGTGGACACCCGGTAGTCCTTGATCCGCGCCGAGTCCTCGGGCCGGCCGAACGACGACCGTGAGTAGGTCGGTGACCATTCCCGCTGGTTCACCGCGAGGTATGTGGCGTCCTTGCGGTCTTTGAGGTCCAGTGTGATCGACGCCGGGAACTGGCCGTTGGCGTCCCAGTACTTCTCGTAGCTGCCGTCGGTCAGGTTGCTCGCCGGGAACCCGTCCTTCGCCGATGATGCCGTGGCTTTGACGTTGTCGTAGTAGAAGGCCTGACCGAGAGTGTCCACTTGGAACACCGTGTCGTAGGTGTCCCAGTTCTTGATGTCCAAGATGGACAGATAGCCGCCGGACTGGGCGAACCGCATCCGCTGGCCGGTCCGCAGGTCGGTCACCCTGGCCGCCAGGTACCCGTTGTCCCGCAGGCGAAGCATGTCCGTGCGGGGTCTGGTGACGACGTGCACGTACTGGGTCCGGGTGCCCGGTTTGACGGTGATCACGCCGTGCGCGCCGTCGTTCCAGAACCCGGGCTCCATGCCGCCGTACATGTACCCGCCGCCTTCGGTGCCGCCCAGGGACTTCTCGATCGGCGGCACCCAGGAGGCCATGAAGTTGTTGAACTCCTCCTGGCTGGGTGGGAACTTCCCGTTCACCATCGGGGTCTCGGCCATCAGCGACTTCATCGAGGAGCCCGCGTTGGTGATGTAGCGCCCGGTGGACAGCCGGAAGTCGACCGGGTGGTCGGCGCCGTCGTACCACCACTCGCCGACGGTCGGCAGCTTGTAGTCCGCCTC
>CBIMJO010001517.1:0-2916 GCA_966244135.1 uncultured Actinocrispum sp.
AGAGCGGGGCCGTCGCGCTCGAGGTCGTCGACGACGGGACCCGACGACCGGACCCCGCCCTCGGCGGGTACGGCCTTGTCGGCATGAAGGAGCGGATCTCCTTGCTGGGCGGGGACTTCTCCGAGGTGGCGGACACCGCGCGGGCACTGCTGCTGGTGCCGTTCGGGTTCATCATCGTCCACCGGGCGTTCGCGGGCCGGTTGCCGCAGCTCGTCGCGGGTGTGGCGATCGGTGGGGCGGCAGCGAGCCTGCTTGAGCTCGTGGCCACGGTAGCCCACTGGGAACGGCTGCTGGTCGACGAACGGTCCTCGGTCATCACCGGCACCGACACCAGCGAGGTCGCCCGGCTGGGCGCGCCGGTGCTGAACCTGTGGGGTCCGCTGCTGATCCTGTTCGTGTCCGGCGCGTTCCCGTTCCGGCCGCGCTGGCGGCTGCTCCTGCTCGCGCTGCCCGGCCTGGTGCACGAGGCGCTCAGCTTCAACCGCTCCACCTGGGCGCCGCTGCTCGGGTTCGCGGTGATCGTCGCGGTCGCCCGGTTCGGCATGCGCGGGGTGGTGAAACGCCTGATCGCGGCGCTCGTGCTCGGGGCGCTGGCGCTCGGCGCGGCCAGCGGCGGTGTGTTCGGGTCGACCGGTGTGGCCCTCGCGGACCGGGTGACCAGCGTGCTCACCGGCAACGCGCTGGCCGAGGACAGCCTCGCCGACCGGCAACGCGAGAACATCGCGGCCATGGCCGCCCTGCGGGACCAGCCGTTCTTCGGCACTGGCGTGGGCATCTCGTACGGCGGCCAGATCATCTCGTACGACGCCCTGCACGACCGCACGGTCGTCGAGGTCCGGCCGTGGATCCACAACCAGTACATCCGGATGGGGCTGTGGTTCGGGGTCGCCGGGCTGATCGCGATCGGGCTGCTGATGGTGCGGGTGACCGCGGTGGTCTGGCACAGCTGGCGCAGACGAGCGCCCGCGACTGTCCTGATTGTCGCTTTGGGACTGGGGCTGGCCTGCCTGGCGCTGCAGTCCGTCCTGCAGACCACGCTGATCGACCGCCCGACCCTGCTTGTGGTCGCGCTGCTTCTGGCTATGTTGGGACTCGCGACCGGCTGGCGGGCGCCCGAGTTCGCGCAGGTCGCGCGAACGCCGTTACGGACAGGCAGGATACTGACACGGTGAGGTTGCTTCGGAACGTCAAGTGGTGGCACTGGCTGATCGCGGCCGGAGTCGTGGTCGGCCTGGTCGCCGGCGGCTACCTGAGCAACAAGTTCGCCAACGCCGTGTACACATCCACCTCGCAGGTCCTGATGACCGGCCAGGGCGACCCGTCGCAGCCGGACACCGCGTACTCGAGCAACCAGTACGTGAACCAGCGGATGACCACGTACGCCCAGATCGCGTCCAGCGCGCAGGTCACCGCGCCCGCCGCGCAGACCCTGGGCACCGACACGGCGACGCTGACCGACCGGATCACCGCGACCGTCGCCGGGGACACCACCGTCCTCGCGCTCGCGGTCACCGGGCCGACCCCGGAGGCGGCCCGGCGCAACGCGGTCGCGGTCACCCAGTCGTTCGTCAACGCGGTCACCAAGCTGGAGACCAACCCCGGCGGCACCACCCGGGTCGCGGTGAACGTGATCACCGACCCGAGCCTGCCCCCGGCGAGGTCGATCCCGCCCAGCTGGCTGCTGCTGGTCGGCGGCGCCGTTGGCGGCGGGGTGCTCGGCGTGATCGCGATGTTCGTGCTCGGCTGGCTCTACCCGCAGCGATTCGTGCTGAAGCTCAAGCGGCGCACCAACGTCGGCAACGACACCACCCGGATGCGCCCGGTCGCGCCGCCGCCCCCACACGAGTCGCAGGCCTCATGAGGGTGCTGATGGTCGGGTCCGCGCCCGAGGAACGCGGCGGCATGGGCACGGTCACCACTCTCCTGCTGCGGCACGGCGCCAAGGCCGCGTCGATGCGGATGGTGGTCACCCACCGCGAAGGCCCGGCCGCGATGCGGCTGAAACTCTGGCTTTCCGGCACCTTGCAGGTGCTTTCGGCGCTGCCGCGGACGGATGTGGTGCACGCGCACGTGTCCGAGCGCGGCAGCGTGATCCGCAAGAGCGTGATCGTCCTGCTGGCCAAGCTCTTCCGGGTTCCCGTCGTGCTGCACTGCCATGGCGCGGAGTTCGTCGACTGGTACCGCGGGCTGCCCGGTCCGGCTCAGCGGCTGATCGCGTGGGCGTTCCGGCAGGCGGATGTGCTTGCGGTGCTGGGGTCTTCGTGGCGGACGACGTACATGGAGCTGCTCGGCGTCCGGCCCGAGCGGGTGGTCGCGTTCGGCAACCCGATCGAGCTGCCGTCGCCCACGGACAAGCCCGAGGGCGTCAAAGTCGTGTTCCTGGGCCGTTTCGGGGCACGGAAGGGCTCTGCAGACGTGCTGAACGCCGTCGCGGGCCTGCCGGTGTCGTTGGTGATGGCCGGGGACGGTGAGGTGGCCGAGACCCGTGCGTTGGCGGCTCGGCTCGGCGTCGACGCCGACATCCGCGACTGGCTGACCCCGGCCGAGCGCGACGAACTCCTGGCCTCCGCACACATTTTCGTGCTGCCCAGCCGCGATGAGGGTCTGCCCATGGCGTTGCTGGAGTCGATGGGGCACGGGCTGGTTCCGGTCGTGAGCCCGGTCGGCTCGATCGGCGAGGTCGTCAAGGACGGCGAGAACGGCCTGCTCGTCCAGCCCGGCGACGTCGCCGGAATCGCCGCCGCCGTGAAATCCCTGCTGGACCACGACTTCCGGGAACGCCTCGGCAAGGCCGCACGGTCCACAGTGGAACCATTCGACATCGAGCCCTACATGGCCCAGATGGTGCGGACCTGGCGGTCGGTCAGCGGGTGATCTGCGGCCGGATGACCGGGTTGCTGGTGGTCGGCGGCTGGG
>CBIMJO010001518.1:0-2906 GCA_966244135.1 uncultured Actinocrispum sp.
AGGGGGTGGGGGCGGTGGGGAGGGTGATTTTTCCCTGGGTCCAGTCGACGTGGGGGGTGGGTGGGTCGAGGTGGAGGGTTGCGGGAATGAGGCCGTGGCGCATGGCGTAGACCATCTTGATCACGCCGGCGACGCTCGCGGCGGCTTGGGCGTGGCCGATGTTGGACTTGACCGAGCCGAGGTAGATGGGGTCGGTTCGGTCTTGGCCGTAAGTCGCGAGGAGGGCTTGGGCCTCGATCGGGTCGCCGAGTTTGGTGCCGGTGCCGTGCGCCTCGATCACGTCGACGTCCGAAGGGGACAGTCCGGCGCTGGCAAGAGCCTGGCGGACAACGCGCTCCTGCGATGGGCCGTGCGGTGCCGTGAGCCAGGAGCTGGGGCCGTCCTGGTTGACGGCGCTCCCTCTCACGATGGCGAGGACCTCGTGACCCAGGCGGCGAGCATCAGAAAGCCGTTCCATGGCAACGACACCGACGCCTTCACCGATGCCGAACCCGTCCGCCCGCGAAGAGAACGCCTTGCATCGGCCGTCCGGCGAAAGCCCCCTTAGCCGGCTGAACTCGATGAGCATGCCCAGACTCGCCAAAACGGTTGCGCCACCGGCCAAAGCCAGCGAGCACTCGCCCAGTCGCAACGACTGGCAGGCCAGGTGCAGAGAGACCAAAGAGGACGAACACGCGGTGTCCACAGTGACCGCAGGACCGTCGAACCCGAAAGTGAACGCCACCCGCCCGGACGCCACACTCCCGGTGCTGCCGGTGAACAGATACCCCTCGTACTCAGGCACACCGCCGTCGATCCCAGGCCCGTAGTCCTGGGTCATGATCCCCATGAACACGCCGGTGTGACTGCCCCGCAACGAGTCCGCGGCCAACCCCGCCGACTCCAGCGCCTCCCAGGACACCTCCAGCAGGAGTCGCTGCTGCGGATCCATGGCCAACGCCTCGCGTGGCGAGATCCCGAAGAAGGCGGCGTCGAACTCCGTTGCGCCGGAAAGGAAACCGCCCTCGCGCTGGTAGTAGTGCCCAGCCTGGTCGACATCCGGGTGGTAACGTCCTTCGACATCCCAGCCGCGGTCCGCCGGGAACGGCCCCACCGCGTCCCGCCCGTTGGACACGAGTTCCCACAGGTCGGCGGGCGTCGACACGCCGCCCGGGAACCGGCATGCCATTCCGACGATGGCGATCGGGTCGTCGCTCCACGACGGCACCACCGGGGTGTCCTCAGAACGCCGACCGGTCAAGAACGCCGCCAAAGCCTCAGGTGTCGGGTAGTCGAAGATGGCGGTGACCGGCACGGATAGGCCGGTGATGGCCGCCAACCGGGTGCGCAACTCGACGCCGGTCAGCGAGGCGAACCCCATCTCGCGGAAGGACTGGTGTGCCTGGAAACCGTCCAGCGGGTGACCGAGTACAGCCGCCGACTGCTCCCGGATGAGCCGCAACAGCGAACGCTCCTCAGGTACCGAGGTGACCGGCGACGCGTCCTCGATAGTGGCGGGCAGCGAGGCCAGCGAGCCGCCAGGAAACACCGATTCCCATTGCACCTCAACGCCATGCACATGGAGCCGGGCCGCGGCGGCCATGCACCGGTCGAGCCCACCGGCGTTCCGCTGCAGCGTCCCGGTCACATACGCAGGAAGACCCGCGGCCTCAGCGGTCTCTTCAACGCCTATGGTCAGCACCGGATGCGGGCTGACCTCAAGGAAGATCCGGTGCGACTCCAGCAGTTCGCTGACAGCGGGCGCGAACAGCATGGGGTTGCGCAGGTTCGAGACCCAGTAGGCAGCGTTCAGCGAAGCGGTGTCGATGAACCGGCCGGTGACCGTCGAACAGAACGGCACCGCGGTCGACTGCGGCCGAATGCACGCCAAGTCCGTCAACAACTGCGCGGAGACCTGGTCGATCTGCGGCGAATGGGCAGCAACAGGCATGGCGACCAGCTGCGCCCAGCCGCCGGACTCCCGGACTTGCGCAACCACCGACTCGACAGCCCCGATATCACCGGAGATCACTGTTTGTGAAGGTGAGAGAACACCGGCGATGCCGACTGTGGAGTCGATCCGCGCCGAAGGCAGCGCCACGACCGCCATGGCGCCGAGACCGGCCAGACGTGCCTGCGCCTGGCTCATGCGTGCGATGACCAAGGCAGCGTCCCGAAGGGACAGTGCGCCGGTGACGCAAGCGGCCGCGACCTCGCCGATGCTGTGTCCCACAACGGCGCCCGGACGAACGCCCCACGACTCCCACAAAGCCGCCAACGACACCATGGTGGCGAACAATGCGGGCTGAACGACATCCACCCGGTCCAACCAGGCCGGTGAACTCAGCTCGTCCAGCAACGAGAAGTCAACGAACTCGGCAAGGGCCTCGGAGCAAGCCACCATCCGAGCCCGGAACACCGGCGACGACTCCAGCAGAGAAGCTGCCATCTCCGCCCACTGTGGACCGTGACCGGGAAAGACGAACACCGGTGACGCAGGCGAAGACGCAACACCTGTCACCACGTCAGCAGAGAACGAACCTTCAGCCAGGGACGCCAACGCATCGGCCAACTCGGAGGTTCCTGGCGCGGTCACAGCCGCGCGATGCTCCAGCGAGGCTTCCGTTGTGGCCAGGGTGAAGGCGACATCCGGCGCCGAGAGTGAGTCGAGGTGGTGCAGGAGGGCGCGGGCCCGGGTGCGGAGCTCGTCGGCGGTCCGGCCGGACAGCAACCAAGGCTCAGTCATCAGCGTCCCCTAACAGCTTGGCGATGCCCGCTACCGTCGCGGCCTCGAAGACCTGCGGCAGCGGGAGCGAGTCGCTCTTCAGCGCCAGGATCAGGATCGGCGAGTCGGCCGGGTTGACCTTGCGGTAGCGCGGGCGGTTCGGGAGGTTCGGCGGCAGATCGCCGCCGGCGGCCTGGATCGC
>CBIMJO010001519.1:0-2901 GCA_966244135.1 uncultured Actinocrispum sp.
CGGCCGCCAGGGCGAGCTTGCCTGGCCCTTGGGTGACGACGTCGATGTAGTAACGCCCCTTGGGAAGTCGCGTGGTGACCCTGCCCGAGGCGTCGTAGGGCTGGTAGGTCGTCGTATTGTCGATGTTGATCAGCCGCGCGGTGTAGTCGGGGCTCGGTGTGCCGTCGAAGCCCACGAATTCGAGTTTCAGGTCGTAGCTCTCGACTTCGCGATTCACCGCGACCGGGATTCGGATGTCACCGGCGAGCAGCACACCGCTGTAGAGGCCGTCCGGCGCGTTCACCCTGGTGTCGTTGGTCAGCGTGACCTCGGCTTGGCCGCCGGCGGGAATGGTCACCTTCGAAGGGGACAGCGTGAACATGCCTGCGGGCGCGGGGTTACCGTCCGGGCCACGGATGTCCGTGCGCAGGTCCAGTGCGACCGCTGCGGTCCCGGAGTTGTGGTACGTGACGGTTTTGGTGATCGAGGTGTCGTCGTTGTGTGGCCAGCGTGCGATGCCTTCGCTGATGGTCGCGGGGGAGGAGTACACGTTCTGCGCGACGGCCTTGGCGACGTCGACGCGTCCGGCGCCCTGGTCGAAGACGGACCGGGCCGGGTCGGGTTTGGCGCTGTTCATCAGTGCGGCTTTGAGCTCGTCGGCCTTCCAGCCCGGGTGTTCGCCGGCGAGGATCGCCGCGGCGCCGGCGACGTGCGGGGTCGCCATCGAGGTGCCGGACAGGCGGACGTGGGTCTCGTCCACTGGCGTGCCGACCAGTCCGTGCGTGGCCTTGGCCGCGGCGATGTCCACGCCCGGTGCGGTGATGTCGGGTTTGATGGCGTCGTCGCCGAACCTGGGGCCACGGCTGGAGAACGGCGCCAGTTGGTCGTTGTGGTCGACCGCGCCGACAGTGAGCGCGGCGTCGGCGGCCGCGGGACTGCCGGGTGTGGTGCCGGAGTTGCCCGCCGCGATCACGAACAGCGACCCGCTCTCGGCGGTGAGCCGGTTGGCCGCCAAGGACATCGCGTCGTTGCCGTCACTGGGGAAACGGCTGCCGAGGCTCATGTTGATGACGTTCGCGTGCTGCGCGGCGGCCCACTCCATCCCCGCGATGATCCATGAGTCCTGACCGCCGCCGCCGTCACTGAGGACTTTCCCGTTGAGCAGCTTGGTGTCCGGGGCGACGCCGGTGTACTTCTCGTGCTGGCCGGTGATGATCGACGCGACGTGCGTGCCGTGCCCGAAGTGGTCGTCCGCGCCGTACGGGCTGTTGGTGAAGTTCTGCGCGCCGATGACCGCGTCAGCGAGATCCGGGTGCGTGGCGTCGACGCCGGTGTCCAGCACGGCCACGGTCGTGCCCTTGCCTGTGTAGCCGGATTGCCATGCCTGTGGTGCGCCGATCTGTGGCACGCTGTGGTCGAGCATGGCCTGTACCGGGCCGTCGAGCCAGATGCGTTGGGCTGACTCGAGGGGACCGAAACCGGCGGTCTTGTCCACCCGGACGGCCGCGCCGCCGATGCTGGGCAGGTCACGCACCTTGTTGCGCGCCGTCGCGGTGCCGCTCACGATGAGCGGGATGTCGTTGCGGGACTTGTCGTCGTAGTTGTTCTGCACGAGTTTGCCGACGTTGAAGAGCCGTGGGTCGATGCGGTGGGCGCGCAGCATCCGCAGGGCGTCCTCGGGGATCACATGCAGGTCGCCGAACTCGTCGCGCTGCTGGACGAACCGGATCCGCTCCCGGCCCCTGGCGGGCTCGACCACCGCGCCGTGCGGGCCGGTCAGCACCACCTTGTCACCGGTGAGCAACGTGATCGTGGCGGCCGGACCAGCCGCCACACCCGCGGAAGCCGCCGGGGCTGCCACCCCGGCACCAGGTGGTACCACCATCACACCCGCCAGCGCGCCGGCGAGTAGCCATGCAACTGTTCTTCTTGGGCTCATACCGGCAAGACCCGCGGGCCGCGGTGACCGTTGAGGCCCGCGCGCAGGCTTCCGTTCCCAGCCGCACCACGAAAACTGGGAATTGTTCGCGCATGGGACAGGTGCGCCCGATCCGGCGGCGTGAGCGGGGGAGAGATATGTCCTAAGTGGTCAGTCGATGCGAAGGTGGTCGCCGTATGCGGTGCCCTGGCGGCCTGCCGACCACGGCTGGTCAGAGGCCGGTCGCTGCCGGCGCCCCGTTGGCAAGCTGCGAGTCCAATGTGGAGTCATCGGTACCTGGTCCCAGAGGCGGTTGGGCGCGCAGATTTTTGGGGACCTGCGTGGCGATCAGGGTTGCCCGGCGTAAGGCTTCGGCGCTTCTCTGGTCAAGACCGAATCTGGGTTGGTCAGTGGTTGCCGCCGCCCTCACGCAGGTGCTGGTGCCAGCTCTGGCCGCGGTTCGACCTGTCACAGGTGTACATTGCCGGCCACCACCCGGGACCGCCGCCGGTCATGCAGTTGCCGCTGCGGCCGCCGCGGAACTCGAGGTCTTCGGAACCGTTCGGGTTCTCGCGGACGGTCGTTACCAGCCACTGCTGGCCGATGTCGCTGCTGTCACACGTCCATAGCAGGATGGTCTTGCCCTGGTCGGGAGCCTCCCACCCGTCCATAAGGCATTTGCCGCTGTGCAGCGACATGATCTGCGTGCGGCCGTTGCCGAGCAGTACCAGCTGGAACTGCTGCCTTGTCGCGCCCGCGCCGATCGGGGTCACACAGGCGGACTCCTCGGCAGGCTCCGCATCGGTGGTATAGGGCGTATCCAGGCAGAGGCCGGTGGCGCGGTCGGAATACTGGAGCCACCACACGGTCGCGCCAGCCGGCGCCGCCGCCAGAAGCGTCGACACCAGCACACACAAACCGGCGAACACCATGAGTCGATTGCGCATGACGACCACCCCGTTCCGCGCCCGGTCGAAGCCGGAGGCGACGGTCAGCAACTCGGC
>CBIMJO010001520.1:0-2897 GCA_966244135.1 uncultured Actinocrispum sp.
TCCTGGACGGCGGCCACGTTGACGGCGCGTTGGTGTTCGCGCCGCACAGCGGTGACCCGTTGCCCACCGCGTTGAAGCTGTTGCGGGTGCCGATCGTGTTCGGTGGGCGGCCGGGGAACGCGGGCCGCGGTCTGTACACAGTGGACTATGACAACGTTGCCGGTGCACGGTTCGCGGTCGAGCACCTGCTCGCGCGGGGGCACCGCAAGATCGTCACCGTCAGCGGCTCGCCGGACCACCCCGCGGCGGTCGACCGGCTTTCCGGGTGGCAGCAGACGCTCACCGACAACGGCCTTTCCACCGAGGGCCTCGCCGAAAGTGGGGATTTCACCCAGCATGGCGGGGAAACGGCGATGATTCGCTTGCTGGAACGCGTTCCGGACCTTGACGGTGTTTTCGCCGCCAGCGACCCGATGGCCGCGGGGGTGTTGCAGGCGTTGCGCGCCGCCGGAAAACGTGTGCCCGAGGATGTGGCGGTTGTCGGTTTCGACGACAATCCGTCGATCGCGCCCACCCTGACGCCGCCGCTGACGTCCGTGCACCAGGAACCGGCCGAGCAGGTGCGCGAGATGATCTTGATCCTGCTGGCTCTGCTGTCCGGCGAAACCCCTGCCGCGCAACGGAAAGTGCTGCCCGTGTCACTCACGGTCCGCTCCTCGGCGTGACCGCGAATCGGCCGGAATTCGGTTCGCAACACATGCGCGGAATGCCCGTTTTCCCGACGGGAAAATCACGGTAATCCCTACCTTCGTATGTTTTCTTCGCTTACTTCCCGAGTGAGGATCGCGTGATCTCGAGGTGGGCTCGACACCCGCCATTACGCGAGGAGCGAGGGAACGTGAAGAAATTCGTGGCAGCGGTCGCCGCCGCCGGGGTCGCCATCAGCGGTCTGGTCGTGGCCGCCGGCCCGGCAACCGCGGGCGAGTCGGGCTACAGCCCGGCGGCCATCCCGTGGGGGCAGTGCGCCAGCCCGGGCCTGCAGCGCCGGGGCGCCGAGTGCGGGCTTCTCGAGGTGCCGCTGGACTATGCGCACCCGGGCGGAACCAAGATCAAGATCGCGGTGTCCCGGATCAAGCACAAGGTGTCCGACGACAAGTACCAGGGCATCATGCTGGTCAACCCGGGCGGCCCCGGCGGATCCGGCCTCACCCTGTCGGTGCTCGGTGAGTTCGTGCCCAACCACGCCGGCGACGCCTACGACTGGATCGGCTTCGACCCGCGCGGGGTCGGCTCCAGCCAGCCCGCGCTGACCTGCGACGGCAACTACACCGGCTACGCGCGGCCCGACTACGTGCCCGTGACCCCGAGCCTGGAGCAGACCTGGCTCAAGCGCTCCAAGGGTTACGCGGACGCGTGCACGAAGAACAACGCCCCGCTGCTGCAGCACCTGAAGACGACCGACAACGTCCAGGACATGGAGTCCATCCGCAAGGCCCTGGGCCGCAACGAGATCAACTACTACGGGTTCTCGTACGGCACCTACCTCGGCCAGGTGTACAGCACCCTGTACCCGAACCGGATGCGGCGCATGGTGCTCGACGGCAACGTCGACCCGCGCGGCGTGTGGTACCAGGACAACATCGACCAGGACATCGCGTTCGACCGCAACATCCGGGTCTACTTCGACTGGCTGGCCAAGTACGACAGCGTCTACCACCTGGGCACCTCGGGTGACGCCATCGGACGTCGGTTCGAGCAGGAACGCCTCAAGCTCAAGGCCCACCCGCTCGGCGGCCAGATCGGCTCGGACGAGCTGGTGGACGTGTTCCTGCAGGCCGGGTACTACGTGTTCGGCTGGGAGGACGTGGCCTCGGCCTACTCCGACTACATCAACAAGGGCGACTTCACCGGCCTGAAGGCGTTGTGGGACGGCGGGAACCCGCAGGGCCCGGGCGCCGACAACGGCTACGCCATCTACCTGGCCACCCAGTGCACCGACGTCCAGTGGCCGACCAACTGGAACAAGTGGCGCGTCGACAACTGGCTGACCTACTTCCGTGCGCCGTTCGAGACCTGGGGCAACGCCTGGTTCAACGCCCCGTGCATCTACTGGGGCGGCAAGGCCGCCAAGCCGGTGCAGATCGACGGCAAGCGGGTGCAGAGCGCGCTGCTGATCAGCGAGACCCTCGACGCCGCGACCCCGTACTCGGGCAGCATCGAGGTCCGCAAGCGCTACCCGAACTCGGCGCTGATCGAGGGTGTCGGCGGGACGACGCACGCCGGTTCGCTGAACGGTGTGGCCTGTGTGGACGATGCGATCGCCGACTACCTGACGAGCGGGAAGCTGCCGCAGCGCAAGCCCGGCAACCGTTCGGACGTGCAGTGCGATCCGGTTCCGCAGCCGGTGCCCAGTGCTGTGACGGCCAAGGCGGCTGCTGGTGGGTCGGGTAAGTCCGCTGAGCGGCGGGCTCTCACCGAGAACCTGCTTCTGACTCACTGAGGTGGCTTGGGGTGGCGTCGGCGGCTTGGGTCGTCGGCGCCACCACCTTTTGCTTTGGTGAGGGGGTTCTCAGCCTTTGGTGAGTCGGTTTCTCGGCTGCGCGGTGCCGGTTGGGTTGGGGCGGTGCCGGTTGGGTTGGGCGGCGCCTGGTTGGTGGCTGGGGCGGTTCGATTTGGTTTGGGGCCCCTGCGGCGCACCGGGCAGGGAGACGCGGGCAGGGCCAGGGCCCTGCCCGCTGACGAGCTTAAGTGCGCCGCCCCCCAAACAAAATCGAACCGCGATGGTGCCTACTGGGCGCCGCAAGGGGTCTCGCCTTGCGCCACGTACGTGCCTGCTGCTGGGCGGCTGCCCCCACAACAAAAAGCGAAGGCCCCGAACCAGATTTTGGTCGGAGCCTCGCTTTTGTTTGTTTGCTCGTGTGTTTGTATGTTTGTGGCTCAGATGACCTTGATGGTCT
>CBIMJO010001521.1:0-2895 GCA_966244135.1 uncultured Actinocrispum sp.
GTCGGGCATGATGAGGAGCTCATCCACGTCGTCTGCGTCCACGTCGGTCACCGCGAGGGAGTAGCCGACCGGGTGGGACTGCAGGACCTGGCCCATACCCGTCTTGCGCAACCGGGACACCAACGACTGCAGGGCGTTCGTCGCGTCCGCGGGCGGCTGTTCGCCCCAGAGCCCGTCGATCAGCGACTCGCTGGGCACGATCCGGCCCGCGTCCAGCGCCAGCCGGACCAGCAGCATGCGCAGCCGGACCCCACCGACCTCGATCTCCCGGTCGGCGGCGTCCCAGAGGCCGAGCGGCCCCAGCATCGCTACCCGCACCCCTCTAGCTTCCCAGACGATCCCGGAACCTTGCCTCCTCGCCGTTCGTCTGATCCGTATGGACGAATGGCTCAGCACCGTGCCGGTCGCACACCGCGGCCTGCACTCCACCGGCGTCCCGGAGAACAGCCTGGCCGCGTTCGCCGCGGCCGCGGACGCCGGTTACGCCATTGAGCTGGACATTCACCTGTCCTCGGACGGCGAGATCGTGGTGTTCCACGATGACACCACGGTGCGGCTGACCGGCGCGGACCACAAGGTGACGGCCACCTCCGCCGCCGTCCTGACGGCCCTGTCGTTGGACGGCACGCCAGAGCGCATTCCGTTGCTGCGGGAGGTGCTCGACCTTGTCGCGGGGCGGGTGCCGCTGCTGATCGAGATCAAGACCGGGACGCCGCCTGCCTTGATCGGCCGGCCGTTGCTGGCTTTGCTGCAGGGGTACGCGGGTGCTTATGCGGTGCAGTCTTTCGACCCCCGGATCGTGTTCTGGTTGCGCCGTAACGCTCCTGGGGTGACGCGGGGGCAGATCTCGGGGTCTTTCGTCGGCGACGGGGTGCCGTTCGGGCAGCGGATCCTGTTGCGCAGCATGGTGCTCAACGCGGTGACCTGGCCGGATTTCCTGGCGTTTCAGGTGGATGCGTTGCCGAGTGTGGTGGTTGCCTTGTGGCGGCGGGTGTTGAAGGCGCCGCTGCTGGTGTGGACGGTGCGTGACCCGGGGCAGCTGCGGGCGGCGCAGCGGTTCAGAGCGAACCCGATCTTCGAGTCCGTGGTGCCGCAGTAGCCATCGGGGGTCGGCTGTGATCGTCAAATACCTGGACGAGGTGGTGGTCAACCTCGTCGCCGTGGTCGTGGTGTTCGTCGCCCGGCTGCTCGGGTTCGACCTGTACAGCCGGGTGATCCGCGCGGGCCGGCGGTGGTTCGTGCTGTTCCGGCGGGTGTTCCGGACCAAGACGATCCTGTTGTACACCGACTGCAACGACGAGCTGATCACCAGCCGCGCGCTGGCCGGCCGGCTGCGGGAGCAGCTGCGCGGCCGGGGCCTGAAGACGCGTGTGAAGGTGACCCGCGACAGCGTCGACCTCACCCGGTGGACGTTCTCCCGGTCGATCCTGGGCATCGTCATCCTGATCACCGACGTCACCCAGCTGAGCGCGCGTCCCCGCGACCGTGACCGGATCCAGAAGCGCCTGGTCCGCTATGTCCACCGCGGCGGCTGCCTGGTCCTGGGCCACGACGCCATCTACACCCGCAGCCGCAACGACCGTCTCCAGAAACTCGCCGGCGGCACCCTCGATGACTTCAAGACGATCGACAACCCCCTCACCTACACCCGCGTGGACACCGGCCCCAGATCCACCGCGGACACCACCCTCCTGAACGCCCTCCCACCCACCATCACCTTGACGGACAACGAGATCGTCACCGGCACCTGGCACACCGCCGTCGATTTCCTGTACTGCCACGACAACGACACCACCAAACCCCTCGTCACCCACCGCCGGGTCGACCGCGGCCGCGTCTTCTGGATGAACACCGGCAACACCACCCGCACCGGCCCACCCCCATCCCTCGCCCGCCCCGACACCTTCGCGAACGTCCTGTCAGTCCTCATCCACCACACCACCGCCTAGTCACGACGCGGTGCAGGTAAAGGATGCCCGCGCCGTGGGTCGCGGGCGCGCAGGTCGGCAATGGACTGACTGGTGACCAGCTCAAAGGCGGCATCCACCGCCACCCGGAAATCGCGCACAGCCTGAACAGGGCTATCAACAACCGGGGTCTTGTACTCCCCAATGAGGTGCCCATTGCACCAGCTGCGCGAACACGAACAGATCCCCGGACCACCCCTCAGACCACAAGTCGGTCCTGGGCAGCTCAGGCTCAGGGCCGAGCCGGTAGTACGTAAGCCGGTTGCACGGGAACTCCACACCATCCGAGTGCAAAACCCAACAACCGCCCCAAACTCTCAAGCCGCCCGTCAATCCCCTGCAACACCCCAACAACCTCAGCGGCCTCGACCGGATCAGTAAGTCCCGGGAAAACCCAGGCAACACTGCCCTCCGCGATCCGCACCCACCGCCAATCCTGCGACATCACGCCCCCTGAAACCTCGTCAGATAGCCATTATCGGGGACGGGCAGGGCGAAAGGCGCGAACGCGACGTGCGGCAGGAGGGGTCTGCCGGGATACCGGGCGCAGCTCTATGAGGCCGCAGGAAGGTGATGTGCAGGCCGCAGCAGGCCGCAGCGGCATTTGATGCAGGCGGGATTGGGCGCGGGCGAGGTTGGGTGGTGATGCGGAAACGGGTGATGTACAGGCGGGTGTGGATGCGGGCGGGGGTGGGTGGTGTGGAGGGGGTGGGCGTGATGGGTACGGAGGCATGGGTGGTGTGGGCGTGGTGGGCGTGATGGGTACGGAGCGCGGTTCGGTTTTACGTGGGTGGCGGCGGCCTTAACTCGTCGGTGCAGCAGGTCCCGGCACAGCAGGCTTCCACGTGATGGCCAGAAGTTCAGGCGGATAGGACCTGCCCGCCTTTGGCCGCCGAGGCCGCCGACGGGACCCATGTCAAACCGAACC
>CBIMJO010001522.1:0-2892 GCA_966244135.1 uncultured Actinocrispum sp.
CCGCATCAGTTCCGGACCCAGGCACTGACCACGGTATGTCAAGCCCCGGGTTTCGTGGAGAGTGGATTAACTGGTTTCCAGGGATGCGGTGACCGGGCGGGTCATCGCGTGTAGCGCCTCGTGCTCGACGGGCGGGACGTGCCCGAGCTCGCCGTGCAGGCGCCGGTTGTTGTACCAGTCGATGTACTCGACGGTCGCGATCTCCAGGTCGTCCAGGCCGCGCCAGGGGCCACGGTTGCGGACGAGTTCGGCTTTATACAACGAGTTGAACGCCTCGGCCATCGCGTTGTCGTAGCTGTCGCCTCGGGACCCGACCGAAGCGACAGCGTCGGCCTCGGCCAGGCGCCGGGTGTAGCGAACCGCCCGATATTGCACTCCGCGGTCACTGTGATGGACAAGCCCGCTCAGATCCGCGCCGGCGGCCTGACGCCGCCAGATCGCCATCTGCAACGCGTCCAGCGCCAGATCCGTGTAAAGACTGGTGGCGACCTGCCAGCCGATGATCAGGCGGGAGAACACGTCCAGCACGAACGCCGCGTAGACCCAGCCCGCGGCGGTACGCACGTAGGTGATGTCCGCGACCCACAACTCGTTCACACGCGTCGCCGTGAAGTCACGTTTCACCAAGTCAGTCGGCCGTCCGGTCTCCGGCGCCGGCCGCGTCGTGCGAGGAGAGGTGTCCCGCAGCAGGCCACGTAGCCCGGCCTCGCGCATGAGCCGCTCGACCGTGCACCGAGCCACCTCCACGCCCTGCCGGTTCAGCTCAGCCCACACCTTCCTGGCCCCGTAGACGCTGTAGTTCGCCTCGTGCACCCGTGTGATCTTCTCGGTCAGCTCCCGGTCGGACGCCGCACGGGCGGACTCGGGACGGATCTTGGCCGCGGAGTAGGTCGACGGTGCGATCTGGGCAGGCGTGCCCTCAAGCACCCGCAGGACCGGCTGGACACCGTGTTCCTTTCGTTGGGAGTCAACGAACTCGACCTTCATCGCGAGGGACGGTCCAGCTCCGCCGCGAAGAAAGACGCCGCTGACTTCAGGATCTGATTCGCCCGGCGCAGCTCCCGGTTCTCACGTTCCAACTCGGCGATCCTGGCCGCCTCCGTCGAGGTCGCCCCCGACCTGACCCCGTCGTCGGTCTCGGCCTGTTTCACCCACGTCCGCAACGCCTCCGGGTGCACACCGAGCTGGTCGGCGATCCGTTTGATCGCCCCGGCCGCCGAAGCGGGGTCTCGCCTGGCCTCGACCGCCAGACGCGTGGCCCGCTCCCGCAACTCGTCGGGGTACTTCCGTGGTGCCGCCATGACTGCGAATCCTCCGGGTGTTCGACGTCTCCATCAAACCCGGGGCGCAGCAGTATCTGATCACGGTATCGAGCAGATCACCGTCCACCAGGCCCAGCGCCCGCCGCACCGCGGCCTCGCCGCGCGCGACGTACCGGGCACGGCACGGATCCCACCGCGCCCCCAGCACGCGCAGCACCCACTGCGGGGCATCCGCGGCCCATTCCCACATCGCCGTGATCGACCGGGCCCCAGCGGCGACCGCCGCCATCGCCAGCATCCCGGCCAATGAGTGCCGCACACCCCGGGCATCCCGCGGATCGGTGATCCGACCGAAATACTCCCGCAGGTCAGAGCTGTGCTGCAGGGTCACCGTTCCCAACGGATCCAGTGCACCAGCGACCGGAGAAGATACAACGGCAGGCACGGCTCTCTCACACGATCATGCGACGTAGACACTCACATGACCAACCAGAGACCGTGCCTGCTCTCACGCAGATGACCGACGTTGACGGAACCCTGCCGGTGCGACGGGGCAGGTCCAGGCGGAGCGCCCGCAGCGAAGCAGGACGAACAGCCTGGGGGCGCTGCCATACTCGGCCATGAGGAAGGGCACGTGCAGTGAGTTGGCGCGAACACAATCAGGCGGCAGGCCTGGCCATGGCCTTCACGCTCGTCGAGCCCGCCCAGGCCCGCTGGCACGCGGACGACGCACCCCACCTCCCCGCAGACTTCCCCATCGACAAGGACACGACGATGAACGCCACCATCGACAAGATCGCCTGGATCCACCTGGACCATGGCAGGATCCTCAGCACCCGCTCACGCGGCAAGGACGTCTACTACATCCCCGGCGGCAAACGCGAACCCGGCGAGACCGACCTCGACACTCTCACCCGAGAGATCAGCGAAGAACTCGCCATCACCATCATCCCCGCCACCGCCACCCACCTGGGCACCTTCCACGCCCAAGCCCACGGCCCCGCCAACGGCGTCACTGTGCAGATGACCTGTTACACCGCCGACCACCACGGAACACCCACGCCCAGCAGCGAAATCGAGGAAGTCGTCTGGCTCACCTACACCGACCGCGCACGCGTCTCCCCTGTCGACCAACTCATCTTCGACCACCTCTACCGAACCGGCCAACTCCACTGAACTAACACCATCCGCACGTTCGCCTCCATGGCGATGGTGCGCAGGCCGGTGCGAGATCCGTTGTCACGGTTGGGTGATCGCGCCTTCGGCGACCGATTTCCCTGGAATGGCCGCATTTCGCGTCCACGGCCCCTACCATCGGCGCCGTGGATCGGACAGATGAGTCGCGGCAGACCGCAGTCGCGTACGTGGACAGCCTCGAACAGCGCGACTGGCCTCGCTTCACCGGCCTGCTCGCCGAGGACGTCGTGTACGAGATGCCGCAGACACGCGAGCGCATCCGGGGCAGGTCGGCCTTCCTTCAGTTCAACATGGACTATCCCGGCGACTGGCACCTCCAGACGCGGCGGGTCGTCGCGGATGGCCACCACGCGGCACTGTGGCTGGACGTGCACGTGGGCAACGAACAACAGGAAGCCTGTGTGTGGCTTGAGATGTCTGACCACGGGATGAT
>CBIMJO010001523.1:0-2891 GCA_966244135.1 uncultured Actinocrispum sp.
TGGAGGAGTTCTTCGCCGGCGACACGCGCCAGATGCTCAAGTTCGTCCCGACCATCGACGCCAACAACCACGAGGTCGTGCGCCGCGCCTGCGCCCGCGTCGGCCTGACCCCGGACGACCTGTGCCGGCTCATCCACTTCAACGACAACGTGCAGGCCCTGACCGCACTGGCCAAGGACCTCGGCATCCCGTTGGACCGCACCAACATCGACATCGCGGTCGAGCACGGCCACGTCGGTTGCGCCGACCAGCTCCTGTCCCTGGAGCACCACCTCGACTCGGGACAGCTCGACGACGGCGACGTGGTCGCCCTGACCAGCACGGCCAGCGGGATGCACTGGTTGTGCACGCTGCTGGCGATCTGACGACCCTGGAGGACCGCAATGGAAGTGCACGCCTTACTGGCCCGCATCCGTGCCGCGGCGCAGCCCGGCGCGAAGGCGGACCCGGCACTGCTCGCGGACCTCGCACGGCTGCGGGACGTCCCCTCCATGGTCGAGGCGGGCCGGTTGCTGGCCGCCGTCCCCGCCGACCGGTTCGGCGACCTGCGCCCGCTGCGCGTCGCGATCACCGGGACGTTCACCGCGGCCGGGGTCGCGCCGCTGCTACGCGTCGCCCTGCTGTGCCGGGGGATCGCGCCACAGATCCACGTCGCCGGATTCGACCAGCTCCTGACGGACCTGACCGACCCGGATTCGCCGGTCGCGCGGTTCGCCCCCGAGGTGACGTTGTGCCTGGTGCACGACTCGTGGCTGTTGCCTGCCGGGTGGGATCCCACCGACCTCGACGGGCTCGCCGATGCCCTGCATGGCCGGCGGGACATGGTGGAAAGCGCGGTGACGGCATTCGTCAACCGCGGCGGCGGCAGGGTCCTGGTCCATACGGTGCCGCTGTCGCCCGCCGAGTATCGCAGCGTGGTGGCGTTCGACGAGCGAGCCGCGCTCGGCCGGATCTGGCGCGACCTCAACAGCGACCTGCTCGGCATGGCGCAGCGCAACGCTCAGGTGCACGCGGTGGACTTCGAGGCGCTGCTCGTGCACACGCCGACGGCGGTGCGCGACGAGCGGCTGTACCGGTTCGCCGGTGCCGCGTGGACCGCGGTCGCGGAGCACCAGTACGCCGAGGAGGCGGCGAACTTCTGCCGAGCGGTGCTCGGCATGGCCAAGAAGACCCTTGTGCTCGACCTGGACAACACGCTGTGGGGTGGCGTGGTGGGCGATGACGGCCCGGCCGGTATCCAGGTCGGCGAACTCTATCCCGGCAACTGTTACACGGAACTGCAGCGGCGCGCGGTCGCGTTGCGCAAGCAGGGTGTCCTGCTTGCGTTGTGCAGCAAGAACGAGGCCGACCTGGTGGACAGGGTGCTGAGTCAGCATCCGGGCCTGGTGATCCGGCCGGACGACATCGCCGCGCGAGCCATCGACTGGCAGCCCAAGGACCACAACCTGCGTCTGCTGGCACACCAGCTCAACCTCGGGCTGGACAGCTACGTGTACGCCGACGACAACAGGTTCGAGTGCGAACTGGTCCGTGAGTCCGTGCCCGAGGTGACCGTGGTGCACCTGCACGGCGACCCAGCCGATCATGTCGGCGCCATCCTCGGCGGCGGCCTCTTCGATGTGCTCACCACAACCGCCACCGACCGGGAGCGCACTGCCCTGTACCGGGCGCGGGCCGAACGTGTGCAGTCCGCGCAGGCCTTCAGCTCCGTCCGGGACTATCTGTCCAGTTTGGACATCCGGGTCACCGTGCGCCGCGCCGACGAGTTCACCCTGCCCCGCCTGGTTCAGCTGGGCGGTCGTACCAACCAGTTCACCATGACCGGCTCCGCCCATCCCGAGAACCGCACCCGGGAGATGGCCGGTTCGCCGGACCACCTGGTGCTGGTGTTCGAGGTCGCCGACCGGTTCGGCGAGGAGGGCATCGTGGGCGGCGTCTGGGTGACCAAGGGCGGGGAGAGCTGGCTGATCGAGAACTTCGTGATGAGCTGCCGGGTGTTCTCCCGGGGTGTGGAGCACACCGTCCTCGCGCACATCGCCGACCTCGCCGCCGCGGACGGCGTGCTCCTGCTGGAAGCCGACTTCCGCGCTACCGAACGCAACAAACCCGCCGCCGCGTTCTACCCCGAGGTGGGGTTCCAGCCACGGCAGACCGGCGAAGGACAGATCCGGTACGCGCTCCCACTCGTGCCGCGACCACAGATCAGTCCTGAGTGGACGGTTCTGGACGTGACGGAGGTGCCGGTCCATGCCTGAGATCTTCGCCGGTGTCGCGGGACTGGTCGGGCAGGTCACCGACGTGCCCGTCGAGGAGATCACCGCGGACGCCCGGTTCGACGTGCTGGCGAACTGGACCAGTTCCGCCGCGCTGAGGCTGCTCACCGGCATCGAGGAACAGTTCGGGATCCGGCTGGACCTCCAGCGCTACTTCGCGATCAGCGACGTCGGCGGCCTGGTGGACGCCGTGTCGGACAAGATAGGGGGGAATGGGTGACTGCCACGACCGCAGCGCCGCACGTGGGGGAGTTGTCGCTGTCCGACTCCGACCTGGCGCGGCTGCTGATGATCCGCCACTTCGAGCGCACCCTGCTGGAGCTGTTCGACCGGGGCGAGCTCAATGGCACCACACACACCTGCCTGGGACAGGAGTACATCCCGATCGCTCTGCGCACCGTGTTGACCGATCGCGACCACGTGTTCAGCAACCATCGCGGCCACGGGCACTATCTCGCGCGTTTCGACGACCCGGCAGGACTGCTCGCCGAGATCATGGGCAGGCAGGGCGCGGTGTGTTCGGGCGTGGGCGGCAGTCAGCACATCCTGCGCGAGCGCTATCTGTCCACCGGCATTCAGGGGCAGAGCATGCCGGTAGCCGTCGGCGTCGCGCTACAC
>CBIMJO010001524.1:0-2890 GCA_966244135.1 uncultured Actinocrispum sp.
TGGGCTTGTTGGGGGCTTGCTTTGGGTGTCCGGGGGTGGGGTTGGGGCGTGCTTTGGGTTTGGGTGGGTGGCTGGGGTTTGTGGTTGGGAGGGGTTTGGGTGGTGTGGTCGGGGTTGGGGTGAGGTTGGGATGGGGGAGGTTGGGTGGTTGGGGTTGAGGGTTCTGGGTGGGTGGTGGTGGGTGTTTGGTTTGTGTGTGGTGTGGACGGAGGGGGTCCTTTGTGGACTTCGGGGTGGGTTGTTTCTGTTACTTTTGGATACTTTGCGTAGTCGGTTGGGGCCGTTGGCCGATGATCTGGGGCCGGACGGCGCGGGGGCGTGTTCGGTTCGTGGCCGAGCTGGCACACTGGGCTCATGGAGCTCGTGCCCCCTTCACCGGAGATGGAGGCTCTGCTTTCCCGGCAGGAGGCGGAGTATGAGCGGCTCGTCCGGGCCAGCTCGTTGCCGTTACTCGGCATGGCCGAGCCCGCGCCGCACCCGCGCTTACTCGGCGAGGCGGAGGTCAGCAACGGTGTCGTGGAAAGCATCGGCCTCGCCTACGGCGACCTGATGCGCCCCAGCGGACCGCTCGTGCAGGTGCACACCGCACGCTGGCACGAGAGCCGGCCCAGCCCGCCGGACCTCCGCTCGTTCCTGGAAAACCTCCTCGACAGCATGGACGACAACGGACCCGTCGA
This sequence comes from uncultured Actinocrispum sp., assembly GCA_966244135.1. Classification (GTDB taxonomy): domain Bacteria; phylum Actinomycetota; class Actinomycetes; order Mycobacteriales; family Pseudonocardiaceae; genus Kibdelosporangium. The sequence continues at coordinate 678 of CBIMJO010001524.1, forward strand.
CGGGGAGCCCGTGCCCGCACACCTTGTGGTGAACGGAACACCGCGGCCCGCGTCGCTGCTGCGCACCCGCCGCCGGATGTGGGCCGCGCGGTGCTGGCACCAGGACTCCGACGTGATCGTCGTTGCCAGGGAGTGGGAACTGGCCGCTACCCACTTGGTGGCCGTGCCAAACCTCGAAACTTTCCTTCGCGGGCGTAGGGAGTACATCCGCGACCTTCGCGCGAACCCGCCCACGATGCCGATCATGGAGCGACCCTTCGATGTCGCCACCGCGCACCGTTCGCTGATCGACTCGACACTCGCGCGCAGCCTCCAACTCGAAGCGGCGGCAAGGCAAGGCCGTCCCCCCAGGCTGCGTGCCAATGGTCGCAAGCACGGCGAACTCTGGGAAGCCGCCGTACGGGCGCAGATGCACCTCGCCGATCAGTCCAGACAGGACGCAAACGAGGCAGTGACCATTCTGGTGAACCAGTTGGGCCGTTTGCAGGAGAAAGCCGGATGGTTCGCCAACCGAAGGCTGCGCGATGCCGCGATCACCGAGACTCTCCTGTACTGGACCGGAATGCGCACTGAACTTCTCAGCCGCCCGGCGCAGGAGTCGTGGCGCGCGGTGTGGGCCTCACAGCGGACGTGGGCGCCCGACCCGTTCGCACATCAGGAAAGAACTTCCCGCGAGCACGACGCGGAGCTGCGCCGCTGGCACGCCGAGCTGATGACAGAGCAGGACGAATGGCTCCGTGCCTGGTCGGAGTGGGTGCGGCAGAAGGGGTACTGAGCCAATCGGGTGTAGTTGCGACATCCGGGTGACGAGTAGCCACAGTGGACAGATCACCTGTTCATTGTGGACAGCGAGCGGAATTCATGGCACGGTGGTTACGTGTCTGAATTGAACGCAACAGCCGCGGCATTGCTCGGCTTGCTCCATGACGGCCCGAAGACGGGTGGCCAGCTGGTCGCGGTGGCCCGTGAGCGCTTTGGCGCGTTCTTCAGCGTCACGCGCAGCCAGGTCTATCGCGAGCTTCCCGCACTGGCGGACGCCGGCCTCGTCCGGCTCGGCAAGCAGGGCCCCCGGTCCAGCCAGCAGTACCTGATCACGGCCGCAGGTAAGAAGGCCTTCAAGACGTGGCTCGCTTCCGAGCCTGGTCCAGACCACCTGCGCAGCCCGCTGATCCTCCGCCTGGCGCACGCCGGCAACCTGACGGCCAAACAGCGCAGCGCGCTGGTCGACTCGGCTCGGCAGACCTATAACGCCGAACTCGAGGATGCCCGCAATCTGGTCAAGAACACTGAGGACAACTACGCGAAGGCGTTCGGCGAGTTCGCGGCCTCCCGGGCCCGCGCCGCGCTGAAGCTGCTCGACTCGGTCCCGAAGGACTGAGACAACGCGCCGGTCGGCCCGGAAATGGCCGACCGGCAACGCACCGGCACGCGGTCTGACGTAACCTTCTTGGCCGTGAACCCGGACGTCGCAGCAGACCTGACCGATCTCTCCGCCACGCTCAAGAGCATCGAGGCGGTGACCGATCTCGATGCGCTGCGCGCTCAGGTGACCGAGTTGGAGCAGCAGGCCGCCAGCCCCACCCTCTGGGACGACCCGGAGCAGGGGCAGCGGGTGACCAGCCAGCTCTCGCACAAGCAGGGCGAGCTGCGCCGCGTCTCCGAACTGCGGCAGCGCCTCGACGACCTGCCGGTGCTCTACGAGCTCGCCGAGGACGAAGGCGACGCGGGCAGTCTGGCCGAGGCCGACGCGGAGCGCGGCAAGCTGCGCTCCGAGATCGCCTCGCTCGAGGTGCGCACCCTGCTGTCCGGCGAGTACGACGAGCGTGACGCCCTGGTCACGATCCGTTCCGAGGCCGGCGGCGTGGACGCGGCCGACTTCGCCGAGATGCTGCTGCGCATGTACATGCGCTGGGCCGAGCGGCACGGCTACGCCACCGACGTCTACGACACGTCCTACGCCGAAGAGGCGGGCATCAAGTCGGCCACCTTCAAGGTCACCGCCCCGTACGCCTACGGCACGCTGTCGGTCGAGCAGGGCACCCACCGGCTGGTGCGCATCTCGCCGTTCGACAACCAGGGCCGCCGGCAGACCAGCTTCGCCGGCGTCGAGGTCGTCCCGGTCGTCGAGCAGTCCGACCACGTCGAGATCGACGAGAAGGAGCTGCGCATCGACGTGTACCGCTCGTCGGGCCCCGGCGGACAGGGCGTGAACA
>CBIMJO010001525.1:0-2887 GCA_966244135.1 uncultured Actinocrispum sp.
CATGCCTGCTCCTCGCCGAACACCAGCTCCAGGTTGGCCACCCCGCGCGCGGGGCTGTAGTGCCGCCGGGGCGTGAACCCGGGTTTGACGTGGTAGCGCGGGATCCGCTTGTGCCACTCCTCCAGCGCCAGGTTCATCACCCGCCGGGCCACGAACATGCCCAGGCAGCGGTGCGGGCCGACGGCGAAGGCGAGGTGCCGGGTGGTGCTGCGCCCGAAGTCGACCGTCTCGGGGTTCTCGAACACCGACGCGTCCAGACCGGTCATGCCCCACGGCATCAGCACGCGGTCCCCGGCACGCATGGTGATGCCGTGCCGTTCCACGTCCTGGGTGACGACCCGGCCGGTGGTGACGATCGGTTCGTGCCGAAGCAGTTCCTCGGTGATCGAGGGCGCCTTCTCCGGCGAGCGGACCACGAAGTCCTGCGCGGCCGGGTTGCGGGCCAGGTACTGGAACATCATGCCCAGCGCGGCGGTCGTGGTGTCCAGCGCGGCGAGCATGGTCACGAACGCCGTGTTGATCATCTCGTCCTGGGTCAGCTTGCGCCCGTCGAACGTGGTGTTGATCAGCTGGCTGAGCACGTCCCGGCGGCCCTCGGTGCCCTCGGCCCGGCGCCGGTCGATGGCGTCGGAGAAGAACATCCACAGTGGACGGTTGGCCGCGTAGAACTCCTCCTCGTTGCGGGCGTTGGGAATGCCCTCCCGGCGCAGCCACTCCTTGTGGTCCAGCATGCCCTGCACGTACTCGCGGCCGATGCCGAACGTGATCACGAACGTCTCGGCGGGCAGCCGGGTGGCCACCTCGGCGATGAACTCGCACTCACCCTTGTCCACCACCGTCTCGATGGTGTCCACGACGGCCTGGCGGATCTGCGGCGTGAAGTGGTTGACCACCCCCGGGTTGAACAGGTCCGACAGCGCCTGGCGCCACTTGCGGTGCTCCTCGCCGTCCAGCTGCACCGGGATCTGCTTGTCCGGGAAGAACTGCCGGTGCGGGATGGCGATCTGGGCGTTGGAGAAGATCTCCGGGTTGCGCGCCGCCCACTCCACGTCCTCGTACCGGGTCAGGATCCAGTACCCGCCGAGCTCCTCCGACCGCACGATCGGGGCCTGGTCGCGCATCTGCTTGAAGTACGTGACCGGGTCGTCCTGCAGCCAGGGCTGGTAGATGCTCCACTGGCGGGTTCGTTCCTCCACCGTGGCGGGGCCCGTGAACGGGCACTGCTGCACGGTCTGCGGGTCTGCCATGCCTTTCTCCCTTTGCGTTCGGCGCGCGAAAGGAGCGTCCGCGGGCGTGCAGGCGCCCCTGGACCTGCCGTGCGGCGAGCTTGTCCGCGCGGGCTAAGCCCGTCCTAAAGCTCTGCTCGCTTTAGGGCGCGACAAGCCACCGCTAAGCCGGTTGCCAGAGCCTTGCCGGGACCAAGCAGGCGATCGCAGCCGGAAGGAGCCAGACATGGCGGACGTCCCCACTTCGGGCCAGTGCCCTGTCAGCGCGCCGGGGACGCTGGAGGAGCGGATCCGGCAATGGAGTGTCTACCAGCCCTGGCTACAGGACGACCCGGTTCCCTACTTCAAGGAGATCCGTGACCACGCGCCGATCGTGTGGTCGGAGGAGCTCGGCGGGTACTGGATGATCACCCGGTACGACGACATGGAGTGGGCCGCACGCAACCCGGAGATCTTCTCCAACGAGATGCTCTCCATCCCGCCGCACGACGTGTTCGCCGAGAAGGCGATCCCGATCCAGCTGGACGGCGAGCACCACCGCAAGTGGCGCCAGGCCATGTCCGAGCTGTTCAACCCCAGTGTGGTCAACCACTTCACGCCGGAGATCCGGCAGGCCACCATCGACACGATCGAGCCGTACATCGAGAAGGGCGGCTGCGAGTTCATCGAGGACATCGCGGTCAAGCTGCCCGCCGAGGCGTTCCTGATCACGTTCGGCATCGGCCGCGAGTACCTGCCGCAGATCATGGACTACAAGGAGTGGCTGCGGCACGCCATGCCCAAGGCCAACAACCAGGCCGAGGTGATCGAGGCGGCGCAGCCGCTGTGGCAGTTCTTCTCCGACGCCATCGACCGCCGCCGCGACGAGGGCATCGAGGGCCGCCGGGACGTGCTGAGCGGCCTGCTGCGGATCCGGTTCGACGGCCGCGAGCCCACCCAGGACGAGATGATCAACGTCGCGTTCATGAACATGCTGGCCGCGTTCGACACCACCACCGCCGCGATGGCCGTGGTGTTCCTGCACCTCGCGCAGAACCCGGACACTCAGGACTACGTCGTGGCCCACCCGGCGAAGATCCCGGCCGTGGTGGAGGAGCTGATCCGGCACGACCCGGTCTCGGCCACCGCGCGGATGGTCGTGCAGGACGTGGAGCGGCACGGCGTGAAGATGCGCAAGGGCGACATGGTGCTCATGCCGTGGGGGATGTCCGGCCTGGACCCGTCGGTGTTCGAGAACCCCGACGTGGTCGACTTCGACCGCACGGTCACCCGTCAGCTCGTGTTCGCCATCGGCCCGCACCGCTGCCTGGGCATGCACCTGGCGCGCCGGGTGATCCGGCTGGCCGTCGAGGAGTGGCACGCGCGGGTCCCGCGCTACGGCATCACCGAGGGCCTCAAGCCGGTGCGGCACTTCACCACCGTGCGCGGCGTCACCAGCCTGCCGATCAGCTACTAGGAGTCCCATGGCGATCAGGGTGCACGTCGACGCGCACAAGTGCGCGGGGCGTGGGATGTGTCAGGCGACCGGTGGCCAGGTGTACACAGTGGACACCGTGACCGGGCGCAACGAGATGGGCGACTTCGAGGTCCCGCTGAGCATGCGGCACGCCGCGCTGCGCGGCGCGGCGGCCTGCCCGCAGGGCGCGATCAGCACCGAGGAG
>CBIMJO010001526.1:0-2880 GCA_966244135.1 uncultured Actinocrispum sp.
GGGTTGGTCAGGTGCTTCCAGTGCCGCGGTGAGGCCAGCGACCCCGCCCCCACCGACACCCGCTCGCCCTCGAAGGCGTTGGCCGGCTCGATCAGCCGGTCGTCGGTGGCGAGGTCGAGCCGCAGGGAGTCGACGATCGGCGCCGCGGTCTCCTGCGCGCGCTGCAACGGCGAGGCGACGACGTGTGTGATGTCCCGGTCGGCCAGGAACTCCGCGACCGTCAGCGCCTGGCGTTTGCCCAGGTCGGACAGGCCGTACCCGGGGATCCGGCCGTAGAGGATCCCGGTCGGGTTGTGCACTTCGCCGTGCCGCAGCAAATGCACGATGGTCTTGCTCACTTGGTCGCCTCCGCAGCCGCCGTCGCCGCTGCTGGCAACGCGTCGGCGATCACCTCAAAGGCTGCATCGTCCATGGCCGCGTTCACAAACCACGCCTCGTACGCGCTCGGCGGCGGATACACGCCACGCTCCAGCAGCGCGTGGAAGAACGGCGGGAAACGCCAGGTCTCCGAGGCCTTGGCACCCGCGTAGTCGATCACCGGGGACGTGCCGAAGAACACACTCACCAGGTTGCCGGCGAACTGCACCTGGTGGGCGACCCCGGCCTTGGTCAGCGCCTCCTCGAACATCAGCCCGAGCCGCTGCGCGTTGGCGTCCAGCTTCGCGTAGACGTCCGCGGAGGCCGCCCGCAACGTCGCGAGGCCCGCAGCCACCGCGACCGGGTTCCCCGACAACGTTCCGGCCTGGTAGACGGGGCCCTTGGGGGCCAGCGACGCCATGATGTCCGCGCGCCCGCCGAAAGCCGCCGCGGGCAGCCCACCGGACATGACCTTGCCGAACGTGTACAGGTCCCCGGCGACGCCGTCGATCCCGAACCACCCCGACGGCGACACCCGGAACCCGGTCATCACCTCGTCGATGATCAGCACCGCGCCGTCGCGGGAAGTCAGCTCGCGCAGGCCCTCGTTGAACCCGGGCACCGGCTTGACCGCGCCCATGTTGCCCGCGGCGGCCTCGGTGATCACCGCGGCGATCTGGTCGCCCTGCTCCTCGAACGCCTCGACGACGGCGTTGATGTCGTTGTACGGCAACACAATCGTGTCGCCCGCCTGCGCACCGGTCACCCCGGGAGTGGTCGGCAGCCCCAGCGTCGCGACCCCGGATCCGGCTTCGGCCAGCAAAGCGTCGACGTGACCGTGGTAACACCCGGCGAACTTCACGATCTTGGAGCGCCCGGTGAAGCCGCGGGCCAGCCGGATCGCGCTCATCGTGGCCTCGGTCCCGGAGTTCACCAGCCGGACCTGCTCGACCGGCGCGACCCGCTCGATGATCTCCTCGGCGAGGTCGATCTCCCCCGCGGTGGGCGTGCCGAACGACAGCCCGTTGACCGCCGCCTCGCGCACCGCCTCGACAACCGCCGGGTGCGCGTGCCCCAGGATCATCGGCCCCCACGAACTCACCAGGTCGACATACCGCGTGCCATCGGCATCCCACAGATACGCCCCGGACCCCTTGACCATGAACCGCGGCGTCCCGCCCACCGCCTGGAACGCGCGCACCGGCGAGTTCACCCCGCCCGGCGTCACCGCGTTCGCGCGCTCGAACAACTGGGCGGAGGTCCTGGCCTGCTCAACACCTGTGTTCACAACCTGCAGTCTTGCAGCGCGCGGGACGCAGGGGCGTTCGGGGCCTCGGTTGCGCCGGCACCGCGCCGCGTAAGCCGACACCGCGCCGACACCGCCGGGAGTCAGGCTTCCCGGCGGTGTCTCCCTGGCGGCGGGGTCTACTGGGCGGGGCGGGTGGTGATGGCCTGGGCGGTGACGGAGTTGTCCTCGCCGCCGCGTTGCCCCTGGACGACAACGGAAGTGCCCGGCTTGAGATCGGTGAGCTTGCCGGGCTGGGTCAGTTCCACGCGGGTGGAGTCGGTGGTGGTCACCTTGACCTCGGTGCCGTTCTGCATCTTCACGTAGACGGTGTTGCCTTCGACGCGATCGATGGTTCCGGCTGTGCCGCCACGGAAACCGCCACCGTTCTGGCCGGGCGCACCCGACGGCGGAACTCCGCCGTTGCCCGGGTAGCCGCCACCGCCGAACCGGCCACCGCCGGGTCGCTGCCCGCCGGCCGCGGCCGGGGTGTTGGCAGACGAGGACGCGGTGGCGGAGTGCACCCACACGCCACCGAAGAACGCGGCCACCACCAGCACGCCGATGCCCAGGCCGATGGTGACCTTGCCGAAGCCGCGCTTGGCCTGCTTCAGCTCCTGGTCGATGTCGCCACCGACCGGTGTGCCGATCACGTGGTCCGGGTGTTGGGGTTCGGTCATCAACTCTCTCCTAATCGTGGCGCAGGGCTTCGATCGGGCGCAGCGAGGCGGCCCTGCCCGCCGGGTAGCTGCCGAAGAACAGGCCGATCAGCGCGGACACCCCGAAGGCCAGCAGGATCGAGCCGGGCACGACCACGGGTTTGATGCCCGCGATGGTGAACTGGCTGCCGATCACGCCGGCCGCGACGCCCAGGGCCCCGCCGAACAGGCTGAGCAACGTGGCCTCGGTGAGGAACTGGCCGAGGATGGCGAACTTGGGCGCGCCGATGGCCTTGCGGATGCCGATCTCGCGGATCCGTTCGGTCACGGTGACCAGCATGATGTTCGTGACGCCGATTCCGCCCACCAGCAAGGAGATCGCCGCGACCGACGCCAGCAGGACGGTGAACGTGTCGGTGGCGGTGGTGCGGGTGGCGAGCAACTGTTCCTGCGACAGGATCCGGAAGTCGGCGGTCTGGGTGGCCGAGATCCGGTGCCGCGCGGTGAGGATCGCGGTGACTTCGGCCTGAGCGGCGGACATCGCGTCCGCGCTCTGCGCCTGCACCAGGATCTGGTTGA
>CBIMJO010001527.1:0-2879 GCA_966244135.1 uncultured Actinocrispum sp.
CTGCGCGGCCTCGTCGCCGTCCTCGATCAGGGCCTGGCAGCGGCTGACCAGGCCTAGGGCCTGTGGCGAGGGGCAGTTGGCGGCGTAGGCGCGGTAGCGCTCGAAGGTGCCGCGCGCCAGCGTCAGATCGCCTGCGCGCACCGCCGCTTCGATCAGGTCCGGCTCACCGTGCGGAACCCAGAAGGACTCGGGCGGGCAGGCGGCTCGCAGGTGCGGCAACGCCTGCCCGGCCCGCCCGGCGCCGAGATGCAGCACGCCCAGACCCCACTGAGCGAACAGACCGAGCCAGGTCTGCCCGGTCACCTCCTTGGCGGCCGCCTCGGCGCCCTCATCCGCGCGAAGACACCGCACCAGCACGTCGCTCGGACTCAGGTGCAGCCCATGTGCCGTCTCGATCTCGCGCAGCTCAGCGCTGAGCGCCTCCGCGCGAGCCAGGGAACCGCGATGCCACTCGTACACCGCGGCGTAGTTGAGCGCACGGGCCAGTTCGAGGTACGCGTGGTGCGCCCGCGCGGCGAGCATCCACCCATCCGCCAGGTCACAGGTGAGCTGGAAGTCCCCGATCAACGTACTGGCCATGCACGCCACCCCGAACAGCCGCAGCCCGTCGGCGCGGCCGTTGGTCAACGGAGCCACCGTGTCGCGGATCCCCTCCGCGGCGTCCGGGACGCCGAGCACGAAGTCCGCGATCCGGTCCAGGATCGTGTCGAAGAGATCGGCCGATCCGGGTGTGGCCACGATCGCGCGGGCGATCTCCAGCAGGGCCACCCGGTAGGCGCCCTGGACGAAACCCGCCGCCATGGCGTCGTGCAGTGTCTCCCGGGCAAGGGCGGCGTCGTAGCGGCGCATCCCGGCGGCGGCGTGCATCAGGGCAGGCACCGCCGCGTTCAGGTCACCGCCGGCGTGGCTGACCATGCCGCGCAACCACTGCACCCGTGCCGCGGCCGCGTCAGTGGCGAGCGCCTCAGCGGCGTCGAGGATCGGTCGTGCGCGGCCGGTCGCGCCGGCGCGGATCTCGGCGTAGGCCGCCGCTGACAGCCGCGACACCCGACTCTCGACCTGGTCGCTCAGGTCCGCCGCGCGCAGCAACAATGCTGCCGCGCTCGCATGCCCGCCTCGCCGCGAGGACCGGTCCGCGACCTCCTCCAGCTCCCGGGCGACATCCTCAGCCGGCCCGGTCACGGCCGCCGCCCGATGCCACGCGGCCCTGTCCTCGCCCAGACCATCGATCTCCGCGAGCACACTATGGACCCGGCGCCGCTCACCCGGTTCAGCGCCGTAGTACACCGCCGACCGCACCAACGGATGCCGGAAACCCAGTCCGGGGGCCGACAACAGCCCGGCCGCGACTGCCTCGTCGAATCCCGCCACATCGAGGTTCAGCCGAGTGGCCGCCGCACGCAACAGGGCCGCGTCACCTGCGGGCTCGGCGGCCACGACGAGCAGACACCCCTGCGCGGCGTCCGACAGCTGCTGTACGCGTGAGCGGAACTGTTCGTCCAGGCGCCGGCTCAGCGGCAGCACCTCTGGCAGGACCTCGACACCCGTACGCTGACCCTCGCTCAGCCCAGCGGTCAGCTCGATCAAGGCCAACGGGTTGCCCTGCGCCTGGTCCATCACCCGTTCGGCCACCGCCGGATCGATCTGTGGTCCCACCAGTTCGCGTGCGGCCGCCGCGGGCAAGCCGTCCAACGACCGGACATCAAGGCCGTCGAAGCCCGACGGTTCCCGCGTGGCGACGAGGATCGCGACACGGTCGGCAAGCAACCGGCGGGCAACGAACCCGAGCACCTGCGCGGTCTCGTGATCCAGCCACTGCGCATCGTCGACAACGCACAGCACAGGACGCACCGAAGCCGCTTCGGACAACAACGTCAACGCGGCCAGGCTGACCAGGAACCGATCGGGCTCGGTGCTATCGACCAGCCCGAACACGATCCGCAGAGCGCGCTGTTGTGGCGCTGCCAACCGATCCAGCTCACCCAGGAACGGTCGGACAAGCTGGTGCAAACCCGCGAACCCGAGATGCCGCTCGGTCTCAACCGCCGTGACAACGACCGTCCGTACGTCCACGGCCTCCCGGACGATTTCCGCCAGCAACGCGCTCTTGCCGATCCCTGCCGGCCCGCACACCACCAGGGCGCCGCCCTGCCCGAGCCGCGCCCGTTCCACGAGCGCCCTCAGCCGCCCCAGTTCCGCGTCCCGCCCGACCACCGTCATCCGCAGTGATCCTGCCAACCGCCATTCCCGCACGCCAGTTGGGCTAGATGTCCTGCATGATCTCGCGGCCGTCCCAGTCGTCCTCGTCCCGCGGCCGGTTGGGTTGGCGCGGTGCGACGGGGACGGCCTGCGGGGGCACGACCTCGGGTTCTCGCCGCTGCTCGGGTCTTGGGGGTGGCGCGGGAAAACGCCGCCGTGCGTCGTCCACCAGCAGGTGCGCGCTCGGGTCTTGGGTGCCGACAGTGGTGGCGATCTCGTGCTGCAACAGGTCTGGGATGCGTGCCTGCGCCCGCTGCAGGCAGTCCATGACCTGGGCGGCGACCTCACTGGCGGGCCGTGGATATCTGCTGTCCCTGAGCACGAGGTCGGTCAGCAACCCGCTGGCGGACACCGTGACCCTGACGGTGCCGTCGGGTGAGCTCTCGGTGATCCGCAGGCGCGCGACCCGCTCGGTCAGCTCCTGAAAACGTCGCGCGTTGTCCGCGACCTGACGCTCCCACACCCGAGTCAGGGTGCCGCAGCCGCCACACCAGTGGCAACACTCGACCGTTGCCCATGCACCGGGTCGTTGGCAGACTCGGTTGGGTAATTGCCTTTCGGCAAGAGGACGGGATGCCGGTGAGCGAGTCCTACGAAGTCGACGTGGCGGCGCTGACCGA
>CBIMJO010001528.1:0-2877 GCA_966244135.1 uncultured Actinocrispum sp.
CGGCTTCTTCGGGCTCAGCCCACGCGAGGCCCTGGCTACCGACGCCCAGCAGCGCCTGCTGCTGGAGGTCTCGTGGGAAGCCATCGAACGGGCGGGGATCGACCCGGGAACGTTGCGAGGCAGCCAAACTGGTGTGTTCGCGGGCGTGATGTACAACGACTACGGCAACCTCCTTGGTGGCGGTGAGTTCGAGGGCTATCAGGGCAACGGCAGCGCGGGCAGTGTGGCCTCCGGCCGGGTTGCCTACGCGCTTGGGCTTGAGGGTCCAGCGGTCACCGTGGACACTGCCTGCTCGTCGTCTTTGGTTGCGCTGCACTGGGCCTCGCAGGCATTGCGGTCGGGGGAGTGCACGCTGGCGCTGGCCGGTGGTGTGACGGTGATGTCCACTCCGGTGGCGTTCATCGAGTTCTCCCGGCAGCGCGGGCTTTCGCCGGACGGCCGATGCAAGTCGTTCTCGGAGGACGCCGACGGCGTTGGCTGGGCCGAGGGCGTCGGCATGCTGGTGCTGGAGCGCCAGTCGGACGCCATCCGCAATGGGCACCGGATCCTGGCCGTCGTCAAGGGGTCGGCGGTGAACCAGGACGGTGCTTCGAACGGCCTGACCGCGCCGAATGGCCCATCTCAGCAACGAGTGATCCGGCAGGCCCTGGCCGCGGCTGGATTGTCCACTTCGGACATCGATGCTGTCGAGGCGCACGGCACCGGGACCAAGCTGGGCGACCCGATCGAGGCCGAGGCGCTGCTGGCCACCTACGGCCAGGATCGCGAAACGCCGCTGCTGCTGGGTTCGATCAAGTCGAACATCGGGCACACCCAGGCGGCCGCTGGTGTCGCGGGTGTGATCAAGATGGTCATGGCCATGCGGCACGGGGTGCTGCCGCGGACCATCCACCTGGGCGAGCCATCGTCGCATGTGGACTGGGCGGCGGGCGATGTCGAGCTGCTGGCCGAAGAGACCGCATGGCCCGAGGCCGGGCGAGCACGGCGGGCTGGTGTGTCCTCGTTCGGGATCAGCGGGACCAACGCACATGTGATCCTGGAGGATGGTCCCGCTGCTCAGGTGCGGTCTCCGGAGCCGTCCGGGGCCACCGCGCTGGTGGTGTCCGGCCGGACCGAGCAGGCGGTGCGGGCGCAGGCCCGGCGGCTGGCGGCTCACCTCAGCGAGGAAGTGCCGCTCGCGGATGTGGCGTTGTCGCTGACCCAGCGCACCCGGTTCGACCACCGGGCGGCGGTCGTGGCCGGCGACCACTCCAGCGCTATCGAGGCATTGACCGCATTGGCCGAGGGACGGCAGCCGACCGGGTCGGTGACCAGCGGAAAGACCGCGTTCTTGTTCGCGGGGCAGGGTTCACAGCGGCTAGGCATGGGCAGGGAGCTGTATGCGCGGTTCCCGGTGTTCGCCGACACCTTGGACGCCGTGTTGAGCGAGCTGGACCCGGCGCTGCGTGAAGTGATGTGGGAGGGCGATGGGGAGGCGTTGAACCAGACCGGGTTCACGCAGCCCGCGCTGTTCGCCCTCGAAGTCGCCTTGTACCGGTTGCTGGAGTCGTGGGGTGTCAAGCCTGACTACCTGGTGGGGCACTCGATCGGTGAGATCGCCGCCGCGCACGTCGCCGGGGTTCTATCCCTTCAGGACGCTTGCACGCTCGTGTCCGCGCGGGCGCGGCTCATGCAGGCGTTGCCGACCGGTGGGGCGATGGTGTCCTTGCGGGCCGGCGAGGACGAGGTCCGGCCGCAGCTGACCGAGAAGGTCGGGATCGCGGCGGTGAACGGACCGAGCTCGGTGGTCATCGCCGGGGATGAGACCGTGGTGCTGGCGATCGCCGCGCGGTTCGAGAAGTCCAAGCGGCTCAAGGTGTCGCATGCGTTCCACTCGCCGCTGATGGACCCGATGCTGGACGAGTTCCGCGCTGTGGTGACGGGACTGAGGTTCGCGGAGCCGCGGATCCCGATGCTGTCGCCGGTGACCGAGCCGGAGTACTGGGTGCGGCACGTCCGGGAGGCGGTGCGGTTCGCGGATCACATCCAGGCCGTGCACGAGGCCGGCGTGTCGAGGTTCGTGGAGATCGGGCCGGATGGTGTGCTCACCGCGATGGCTCGTGAGTCGCTGCCGGACAACACTGTGCTGATTCCGGTGCTGCGCAAGGACCGTGACGAGGAGCAAGCGGCTTTGTCCGCGGTCGCTCAGATCCATGTTGTTGGTGGGCGGGTCGACTGGGCGGCCTTGCTGCCTGGCGCGAGGCGAGTAGACCTCCCAACCTATGCGTTCCAACACGAACGGATCTGGCCGAAGCCGTTGCAGGCAAAGGCGGATGTGACCTCAGCGGGTCTGGCCGCGGCCAACCACCCGTTGCTCGGCGGCGCGGTCGAACTGGCGGATACGGACGGCGTGCTGTTCACCGGACGCCTTTCGCTGCAGTCACACCCGTGGCTCGCGGACCACGTCGTCATGGGTCAGACGCTCTTCCCTGGCACGGCTTTCGTGGAGTTGGCACTGCGGGCGGGGGAACAGGTCGGGTGCGGGCGTGTTGCCGAGCTGATGCTCGGTGCGCCGCTGATCATGCCTGCGGACGGATCGGTTCAGCTGCAGGTCCGGGTCGGCGATGCCGACGAGTCCGGGCGGCGGCCGGTCACCGTGTTCTCCCGGACCAACGAGGAGCCATGGACCCAGCACGCCAACGGGTTCCTCGCCGAGACGTCGCCCGCCGGTTAGGCGCTAAAGGAAGGTCGGCATTGACGCTGGCGCAAGGGAGCGTCGGATAAGCAATCACCTTGCCTTTCTGCTAATTGCAGGGGGCGCGGCTTTGGCCTCCCCGCTGGGCGGCTGACGCGATCGATCGCAACGCTCGTGTCGCCGCTTCATCTGCGACCGCGACC
>CBIMJO010001529.1:0-2877 GCA_966244135.1 uncultured Actinocrispum sp.
CTCGATCTCGCCGGCCTGGGCCGCCGCCAGGAAACGGCGAACACCCTCGCCGTCCTCCAGGTCGACCTCAGGCTCGATCATCCGCGTCATCCAGAACTTCGCCACGCCGAAGTTGGTCTCATCGGCCATCGCCGCCGCGAACTGGTCGGCGTTCTGTTCGACCGCTGCGTGCATAGCTGCCGGATCAGTCAGCTGACCGTTCGACGCCGCAGCCAAGAAGTCGATCCAGCGGTGCAGCGTCGAGAACACGCTCGGCCACTCGCCCCGATCCACGGTGACCTTGCGCGGGAACCACTCGGTCAACAGCCTCCGAACGTCCTCCGGCTCCAACCGGGCGGGATCAGCACCTTCCTGGAGCCGCCAGTCCAGCATCGCGTCGACGATGAACCAGTCGACTTCGACGCGGTGGTCGCCAGCCCAGCGCTCGAACCTCGCCATCAGGTGGTCGGCAACTTCTTCCAGCCGGTCCTGCTCGCCGCTCATGGTCACGGCGTGACTATTCCTGACGCCCCGGACCGGTCGCACTCGGGCTCCATCCCAGGGCATTTCTCCAGGCGGAGTTGGTCGCGACGGAGGCGGCGGGCGGTCAGGAAGCGCCTACTCGGTGACACGGGCGAGGTAGTCGGGTCCGACGTCGTCCGCCCCGAGCTGCGGGTGTGATCGGCCCTGGGCGTAGGGCAAGCAGCGATCGGCCAGCTCCGGTGGGGTGGCGTTGCGCGCGGCCAGCCAGCGAGTCCATTCGGGGAGCAGAGCCACCAGTTGATCGGCGAAGTCGTCGAAGTAGTAGCTGCGCACGTGCAGAACGCACAAAGCGACCCGGTGCGGAGAACACGTTGCGAACAGCGCGCCGATGTTGTTGAGGCACCAGGAGTCGGCCAGTTCCAGGACCAGTTCATCCACGTCGTCCGGCAGATCCTGGCCACCGGCGTCGCGGCCACGCAGCCACGCGGTGAACTCGACCGCCGCGGTGGCCGCGTCCAAACCGCCACCGGACCAGGTCCCGTTCGGTCGCACCGCCTGCTTGACAGCCTCGGCCAGACGCCTGCTGCGGTGGTACTCAGCGAACTGCTCCACGCTTTCCCCGCCGATACGCAGTATTCCCTCTTCGGCAGGGAGCAACTCAGCCAACAGCCACGGGTCATCCACCTGAGCCAGTTCCGTACCCGCCGCGGCAATCTGACCGACCCCGGCCTGCCACGCGGTCAACCCCTCGTCCGGCGTGGAGTAGAAGCCGCTGTGCACGGTAGCCGCCAGATGACCGCAGGCATCGATATCCCACAAGTACCAGCGCACCAACTGATCCGCCGTGGTGATCGGCGCGACGACGGCGAACCGGCTGCCGTACCGGTCCCGCGCCCACTGCACCGGCCCGGTCACCACCGGACCGGGCAACGTGGCAGGCAACATCCGCCCGCCCGTCGTGTCCCGCAATGACTCGATCGCGTCGACCGCGACTTGGCTGTGTGGGTACGGCATGACACCGGCTACCGCGGTGAGCACTCGCCACGGCGCACGCCACGTATCCGCCTCCGCTGTAGTCGCCGCCACCGCAGCCGCGGCAGCCACCACCATGGCATTGGCCAAGTCATCCGGGCCCGGCCGGTCATCCACCGCAGCCTGTTCCGCCTCGCCCAACAGCGTCCCGAGCCGCAGACACAACGCGTCTTCCACGATCATGTCCGGCTGGCTCGCCACAACCGCGACGAGGTCTGCGACCAGATCCGTTGCCAGCTCAGCGGCTTGCGACGCCCGCCGTGCATCGATCTGCTCACGGTGAGCAGCCAGCCCCCGCCACGCATCCGCCAGCTCACGGCGATCCAGCTCGCTCAGATCAGCAGACCCACGCTGTCGCACTCGGGATCGGCCGGACTTGCCGGACTTCTTCTTGCGCTTCCGCGACACAGGCACCGCCGCAGCATAGGGAACCACCCCCGATCGCCTTCTGGCTGCCCGCCTTCCGAAACGAGCACCACCGCAGTCGTTCGTCAGGAGCGGCGCTCGGAGATGGTGCGCAGTTCGTCGCGAAGGCTGTTGTGGTCGGCGCCGAAGAAGCGGGTATCGACCTGCTGCGCGATGGTGATCGCCGCGCGGGTGAGTTCGCGTCCGTCGGTCGTCAGGGTGAGCCGGAACGCGCGGGTATTCGACTCGTGGGACAACCGAGCGACCAGGCCGCGCTCCTCAAGGGTGCGGACCACCCGTGAGGTCATCTGGCGGTCGGCGCCCGCGCCCTCGGCGACTTCCTGCTGACCGGGCGGTGCGCCGGTGGTTTGTTCCAGCCAGCCGGTGGTCGCGAGCAGGATGAACTGGGTGTGGGTCAGGCCGAGGCCCTTCAAGGCGTTGTCCAGCTCGGTCTTCCACGCCAGCGCTGCCTGGTGCAACCAGTAGCCGGCCGAGGCCAGCGGGCCGGTCATGCCACCTGGCCCTCGAGTGCTTTCCAGGTCTTCTGCATGTCCTTGCGCATCTTGCGGCCGAAGTACAGACGGAACAACGGCACCAACGGACCGGTGACGCGCACGGTCTTCGTGCACCGCACCTGGCCGTCGCCGACAGGCTCGAACGTGTTCACCCCGGTGATCTTCCCGCCCGGCAGTGCACACTCCGACGCCCACCGGGACAACGGCACGACGTCCGTGATCGTCCAGTCGGTGGCCGGGCCGCCGTTCGGCTTCGACCACCCGGCGGTGCCCACCTCGAACGGCCCGTCCAGCCGCGCGGCCAGCTCGTGCGGGTCCCACGACGGCCAGTTCGCCACATCGGTGACCACCGACCAGATGTTCTCGGCCGAAGCCCTGACAACGCTCGACGAGCGAATCTCGTACACATCCCCTCCTTGGTGTGGCGCCCCCCACCCAGCGGGTGTAGCGCCACCCAGACACA
>CBIMJO010001530.1:0-2876 GCA_966244135.1 uncultured Actinocrispum sp.
CGCGTCGTGCCGGCCCGGACCCCGGGTTCCCACGGTGCCCGTCCGGGCCGGGGCCTGGGTGGGGGGGGGTGGTGGGGCTGCGGCCGGTACCGGGGCCCCGGCGAGCCCCGCGGCGGCGATCGCGGCGGCGGCGATCGCCCGGATCGGCTTGTCCCTCATGCACCCTCCTGATGATCGGCTGTCCGCTCCTTATCAGTACCGGTTCAGACAGAAGGTCACCCGCCTTCCCAGTGGCCCGTTACCTCCTCGCTGATCGAACATGTGTTCGAAAATTCTGCTAGGGTCCTCCGAGTGTCAAGATCCATCTCGCCGGTCGTTGTGTTCCTGCTCGGTCTCAACCTGCGCCCGGCGGTGACGAGCCTCGGCTCGGCGTTGCCGGACGTCGTGTCCACACCAGGGATGACAGGGGTGATCGCCGCGGTCCTGGTCGCGCTTCCGTTGTGGGCGAGTGGGTTCGGCGGGTTGATCACGCCATTGCTGCAGTCGCGGCTCGGTACTCGCTGGGCGGTGACGTATGCGCTGGTAGTGGTCTTGCTCGCGTTGATAGTGCGCGTCGCGGACGGGCCGGTGCTGCTCATCGCGGGAACCGCCTTGGCGTGCCTGGCGATCGCGATCATCGGCACCGTGCTTCCGGTGCTGGTCAGGGCATCGCAGGGCAAGCTGAGCGCCTGCTACACGCTGGCGCTGGGTTGTGGCAGCACGGCGGGAGCGCTGATCACGCCCGCCGTGCCGTCGTGGCGGATCGGTTTGGCGCTCTGGGCTGTGGTGGCGTTGGTGGCCGTCGGGTTCTGGCGTTGGCGGCCCGGCGCGGAAATCCCAGCTCAGCGCGTGCAGAACCCGTTCGCGCTGCGCCGGTCCGGCACGGCATGGGCACTGACCGTCTACTTTGGACTGACGTCGACCGTGACATTCGTGGTGATGGGCTGGCTGCCGGCGATCCTGCAGGCGGCGGGCCTGCCCGCCGCGGTCGCGGGCGGCTGCCTCGCGCTGTCGATGGTGCTGGGCCTGCCGATGATGTGGCTGGTGCCGTTGTGGGTGCGCCGATACCGGTCCTCGCTGGTCATCGGGCTGACCGTGCCGACGATGCTGGCCATCGTGGGGTTGCTGGTGGCGCCCGCGGCCGCGCCCTGGGTGTGGGCGACCGGCCTGGGCATCGGCATGGGCGGGATCGCTCTCGCGCTGACGAGCATCCCGCTGCGCTCCGGCGACGATCCGGCCGTGACGACCTCGCTCTCGGCGATGGTGCAGGGCGCCGGATACCTCATCGCCGGCCTGGGTGCGCTTTCGTGCGGCCTGCTGCACAGCGCCGTGCGATCATGGCACGGTCCACTTGTGATGATCACTGTAGTCCTTTGTGGACAGGCTGTGGCCGGGCTCATTGCCGTTCGCCCCACGGTGATCCGGCCCCATGACCGGGCCATCCGACCGGTCGATACGGGGGTCCGTTCACACTCCGGTTTTTTGCGTCGTATGCTTCGCGCCCTGTCGGTTTCCTCAAGGGAAGTTTTCAATGTACGGGGGCAGCGATGAATTACCCGTCGAGCGGTCCGTCCCGCGAAGAGGAAATTGCCGGTTGCATCCGCTTCTAGATGGTCAGATGATGGCTTCGGCAGGAAGTGGCGGCCAATTGCCTGCGGTGGCCGGCTGGGCGTCCGGCGGGAAGGTGGGTGGCGTGCGCAGGTGCTGCGTTCGACCGGCCGTCCCATGAGGCGAACCAGGGCTGGGCGCGACCCAGCGGGACGGGGCAGGCGTACCCGCATCTGGTACAAGCTGGCCGTGATCGGGCTGGCTTTCACAGTGCCGCTCGCCGCCGCCACGTATCTGCTGCTGAATGCGAACAGCAAGCGCATCGAGTTCAGCGAGAACGAGTTGCGCGGCCTGGAATACCTGCGCCCGCTCGGCGCGCTGCTGCCCGACCTGGCCCTGCACCGCACGTACGGCCGCCAGGTGCTCGACGGGCAGCGCCCGGCGAGCGACCTCGAGGCGCGCAAACAACGGGTCGACGAGGACTACGCGCAGCTGATCGACGTCGATGGCCGCCTCGGCAAGGATCTGCGCACCACGAGCACCGATCTCAACGCCAGCACCCTGCCGGCCACCCAGGAGCGCAACTGGCGCACCTGGAACGGCACCCAGCCCGACAAGGCGGGCAACGACTCCGCGCACGCGCTGCTGATCTCCGACGTCCGCACGCTCATCGGTTACGTCGGCGCCACCTCGAACCTGGTCTCCGACCCCGAGCTGGCGACCTACCACCTGGCCGACGCGATGGTCGTGCGCGCGCCGGAGCTGGTCGACCGGGTCAGCCGCCTCGGCGACGACGTCGACGATGTGATCACCGCCAACCGCATCTCCCTGTCCGACCGCACGCGGGTCGCGGGCGAGATCTCGCTGCTGGTGCAGCACGCGGACGCCTTGCAGGACGACCTGTTCACCACGTTCCGCTCGGGTGGCACCGGCCCGGGCGCCCAGGCCCTGCGCGAGGACCTCGGCCCGCGGCTGCGGCTGGCCTACATGGCCGTGACCAACCTCGGCACGATGACCACCCGCGACTTCGTCGACGCGGCCACGATCCAGCTCGACCGGGCCACCTACGCCCGCGCGGTCGACCGCGCGGTGAGCGCGCTGACCTCGCTGTGGGGCGCGCTGTTCCAACAGGAAACGCTGATGCTGCAGCAGCGGCAGGCGAGTGATTCCCAGGACCGGACCATGGCACTGCTGGCGGTCCTCGCCGCTTTCGTGATCACCCTGCTGCGGACCGTCTGGCTGGCCCGGCGGATGAGCGCGGACGTCGGCGCGGTCGCCCGTGGCGCCAAGGAGCGGGCCGACGGCGACCTGACCAGACGCGTCGACGACGTCCGCAGCCGCGACGAGAT
>CBIMJO010001531.1:0-2876 GCA_966244135.1 uncultured Actinocrispum sp.
AGCTGGCGCACCTTGGTCTGCTGGCCCTTGTCCAGCGCCGTGTAGTGCGCCTCGGCGGTCTGCGCGATGCAGCCCTGGATGCCACCGGCCGCGTGGTACCCGTTGAGCGTCAAGGTGGTTCCGCGCCTGCGATGCCAGGTCTCGCGCAGCGCGTGGGACATCAGCGGCAGCGCGCCGACCCGGCCGCCCGCCTCCGCGATCAGCTGCGCCACCAGGTCGCCCTCGACGCTGAACCCGGCCTGGATCGCGGGCTGGGTGATCGCCGAGCGCAGCTCGCTCGCGGTCATCTGCCCGACGAGCACCTGCGAGTCGGACAAGGCCGTGGTCAGCTCGGGGTGTTCGGCGCACTGCGTGTAGAAGTCCGAGCGCATGCCGATCACGACCCGCCCGTCGATGGTCGCCGCGAGCAGGGCCCGCACGAAGGCCGACCGCTCGCCGGCGTCCGTGCAGAGGGTGAAGATCTCCTCGAACTGGTCGACCACCACGACGAGGTTCTTGGTGGCCTGGCGGATCACCAGGTCCGGGCTCTGGGCGAGTTCGGTGTGCAGGCGGCCGGCCGTGGTCCCGGCGAACGGGGCCAGCTGGATCGCGAACTCCTCCAACGGATGCGCGCCTGGGGTGAACAGGATCGTGGTGGTGAACCGGGGAAGCAGCCCGGCCCGCAGCAACGAGGACTTGCCGGCGCCGGAAGGGCCGAACACCGCGAGGAACCGGCGCGTGGTCAGCCGGGTGTGCAGGTCGTCGATCAGCCGTTCCCGGCCGAAGAACCGGGCGCAGTCCTCGGCCTGGAACGCGGCCAGCCCCAGGTAGGGCGACTGCGAGTCGGGTTCGGCCTCGGCCGGGGTGGCCAGGGCGGTGGCGAGCTGGTGCCAGCGGTGTTCCCAGTCCGCGGTGTCGCCGTCGCAGGCCTGGACGTAGGCCAGGGTGACCGCGAGGGTCGGCAGCTTACGGCCGCTCGCCGCCTCGGACAGGGTGCCGGCCGAATAGTGCGCCCGGCGGCCCAGTTCCCGGTACGGCGGGCTGCCCGCCTGCTCACGCAATTGGCGCAGGGCCGCCGCGAATTCGGCGAGCGGGCCGCCGTCGGAGTCCAACGGCCGTTCACGTGCTGGCATATGGCCCCCTCCCGGGCAGGGGTCCATTGTCATTTGCCGCAGATCTGATCGCCATAGACAGTCGTATGGACAAAGGGCCCGCCGGTCGGCCGGACCGGCGGGCTGACCTCGAGGATCAGCAGGTGGTAGGCGCCACGTCGCGCAGGGTGAAGTCCACCCAGATCACCCCGTAGGCCTGCCGGGTGACCGCGCCGAGCTTGCGGCCGAGGGTCTGCGGAACGGGTTTGGCCTCTTTGTTCCACCACGCTTTGTCGGTGGCATATCCGATTTGGTACATAACGGGGTTGGGGTAGAACCAGTCGGCCCAGCCCTTCATCTCCGCGGCGTAGTCGGTGACATTGGCGAACACCTGGGTGTCATCGACGAACACGATCTGGCCGCGATAGCCGGGCGGCATCGACGCGGGGCTGAAGTGCTTGAGGAACAGCGAGTACTGCGAGCCGTGGCTCTTGACCTTCTGCTCCCACTGGCGGGCCAGCGCGTCGGTGACCGGGTCGTTCAGGTCGGCGCCGCGCGGGTTGAACCACTCCACGTCGACGCCGAAGCCGACCACGCTGGGGTGCTTGGAGTACCGGTTCATCACCAGGTCGACGAGCGTGGGCATGTCCGCGAAGCCGGACTCGACCTGCAGCCACACCTTGATGTTGTGCGTGTCGAAGTACTGCAGGAACGACTCGTGCTTGTCACTGCCCGCGAACTTGATCCGGGGACCGTAGTCGCGACCGTCGTTGGGCTTGGGGAACTGCAGCGAGATGTTGTCGCCGCTGACATTTCCGACGATCCAGACATTGGCCGTCTGGGCGCCGGGGAAGTAGCCGCTCAGCTGTTCGGCCGCCTTCTCCCAGCCGCACGGCTGCGGGAACGGCGAGATGCCGTAGCTGGACGAACGGGCGCCGGCCCACTTCACCGGGCCGCCACCGCCGCCCGGGTCGCTCTTGGTGGTCAGCGTGAACGGGGCCGAGGTGGCGCCGCCGGGCTGGACGCGGACGCGGAACGTGTAGGCGGTGGACGGGGTCAGGCCGGAGACGACCGCGTTGGGGATGGTCGCTTCGACGATCCTGCTGGACCCGTCCCGGATCACCTCGTAGGTCTGGGCCCCGCTGGAGGCCTTCCATTCCAGGGTCACCGAGGTTCCGGTGACGGAGAACGCGTGCAGGTTCGCAGGTGCCGGGGGAGCCGCGTTCGCGGCGGGCGCGAGCAGGCCCATCGCGATGGCTACTCCCAGAGCCAGGGTGCGCAGGTGCATGAGTCAGCCTTCCGGTCGCGCGGCAGTACGGCGGAGATCTGCAGGGGCCGCACTGGCGGGCTGCCGCGAGGGTTAACTGTTAACAAACTTTCCTAACTAATGATGAGGCCTGTCAGTCTCGAGTGCAACTGCCTGACGTAGAACTCCTCCTCCGGCTTCATCAGGACGCTGCGCAGGATCCGGCCGGCGTCCGCGTCGGCGGCGACACCGGGGTGGCGGGCGGTCATCGCGTCCGCGGTCACGCGCATGGTGCTGACGTAGACCGGGTCGGCCTCGTCGCTCATCCCGGCATGCAGGATCCGGTCGGCGTTCTTGTCTATTGTGGACATCGAGTCACCGGCGAAGTAGGTCACGATGTCCAGCTCCGGCTTCTGGTACAGGGTGAACTCGCCGGACTCGTCGATCAGCGCGGCGAACTCCAGCGCGGCCCGCCTGCCTGCGGCGAGCACCTCGCCGAGACCGTTGCGGGTCAAGGGGAACAGCCTGAGTGTCAGCCAGAACGCGGCGGCCGAGGCGCC
>CBIMJO010001532.1:0-2876 GCA_966244135.1 uncultured Actinocrispum sp.
CGTGACGCCGAGCGGAACCGACACGCGGACCCAGTCCTCGTCGCCACGGGCCAGAGCGGCCTCGCGGGGCCGGACCGGGCGCAGGATCTCCACGTCCGGCTCGGCCATCGACAGCGCGAACTCGATCCGGTCGACCAGGTCCGGCGGCTCCGGGTCGGCCTCGTCGTAGACCTCGCGAATCCCGGTCAGGAGGGCGTCGTCGTCCACGGTCATCACTCACCCTCCACAAGCAGCCGCTGCAACTGCGTGAGACATCGGCTGCGGTTGGGGCCGACTGAACCGCGCGCCATGCCCAGTTCCCGCGCGAACTTCGTGTAGTCCGGCCGGTGCGTGAACGCCACGATCCGCAACAGCCGGCGGCACTTCTCCGGCAACCGGCCCAGCGCGGCCCACAGCTTCGCGTTGCGGTCGGACACCACCACGCGTTCGTCCGGGCCGGGACCGGGATCCACGCCGTCCAAAGTGGACGTCTCGGCCACCGGCTCCGCCCGCTGCGCCCGGCTGATGTGCCACGCCTCCCGCTTGGTCACAGTCACCAGCCAGCCCACCAACGCGCCCGGATCGCGGATGGCGGACAACGACGTCAGCAGCGTGAGCCAGGTGGACTGCACCACGTCCGAGCTGCTGTCGCGGTCCAGCCCCTGCGCCCGCGCCACATGCCACAACATCGGCGTCAGCTCACGCACGATCGTGTTGAGGCTGTCCCGGTCGCCACCGCGCGCGGCGACCAGCAGCGAGGCCAGCCGGTCAGAGTCCGTCTGGTTCGTCATGGGCGACCTTCTTCACGTCACAGACGGCCCGCTCGATGCGGTCCATGGTGGCCTTCACCCTGATATCGGCGAGCGGCATGGAACTGTTGTTGTCCCACAGCCTCTTGGCGATCAGGCCCGCGATGTGCGGTGCGGCCATGGACGTCCCGCAGACCGCCGCGAAGCTCGACGGCGCGGTGTCCAGGTCGACGCCCTGCCGGGTCCTGGTGACCCGGCTCGGCCCGAGTGGCCCGTCGATCCGGGGGAACGTCGTCACCACGAACGCGCCATTGGCCTCGCACGTGGCGTTGTGGCCGCCGTTGGCGAACCACGCCGTCGAGCCGTTCGGGTTGGTGGCACCGACGCCGAGCACGCGCGGACCGGGCCAACACGGGTACTTCGTCTCGTCGCACAGCGCGGCCGGATAGAACGGGCGGGACGTGGAGTCGTTCCCCGCGGCGGCGACCACGAGCACACCCAGCTCAGCCAGCGCCTTGATGGCCGCCTCCAGCATGGCCGGCTTGTCGTCGGCGACGTAGTCCCCCATCGACAACGTCACGATGTCGATCATGTCTGTCTTGGTGCCGCCGGGCTGCTGCGCGGCACGGACCCGGGACACCAGCAGCCACAACGCCAGCACGAGGTCAGCGTGCGTGGCGACGTTGCTGGCCTGCAGGGCGCGGATGACCAGCACGTCCGCGTCCGGGGCGAGCTGGTGCAGGATCCCGGCGATCGCGGTGCCGTGCCCGTAGCCCGGGCCGATCTGCTCGGTCACGTCGTCGCAGTACATCGGCCCGTCGACGTACCCGTTGGTCAGGATCTCGGTCGGCACGTACCTGCCGAGATGCGCCTGCTGGGCCTGGATCGCCGTCTGGGACACCGGGAAGTCGCGCAGGAACCCGCCCTGCGGCATGGCATAGGTCTTGCTGAGACCGAACCACTTGTGCGGCGCCACGCCACTGTCGATCATCGCGACGACCGGCCTGCGCGCCCCGGCCTTGAGCTGCGCCCGCCGAGGCTGAGGGCCGTGGTAGACGACCGGGATCAGCTGGTAGGTCAGCCCGGACGAACCGGAGTTGGGGTCGCGGATGTCGTGCGGGCTGTAGGTCGGCACGCCCTGCAGGTCGGTGCCCGCGAACAGGTACTCCAGGCTGATCAGTTCGGTCTGGTCCTGCTCCGCCCGGGTGAAGTACTCCTGCTCCCCCCGTGATCGTGCGCGCTCGGATCGGCGCTCGGCCAGCCGGATCGCCTGCACCGCGGCGAAGGCGTCCACCTTGCCCGGTTGGTCGCCGCGCACGTACAACGGCAACGGCTGCGGCACGCGGCCATGCGGTGAGGCCGCCCAGCCCTTCCGGGACGAACGGGTCGGGCAGGCCCTCGTTCTCGTCCCGGCCGGGTTCGCGAATGGTCATCGTGCCCAGCAGGGCGTCGACCTTGCCGAGCAGCTCGAGCCCACGGGTCGAGAACATCGACAGCGGGAACGTCAGCACGCCGGTCCGGTAGATCGCGGGCTGGGGCATCGGCAGGTCGTAGCCCGGCGGCGGCGCGGCCTCCGCCGGGTCCAGCACCTTGGCGCCGTAGCGGTCGAGAACCCATTGCGGCAGCTGGGGAACGAACGTGGTCGAGGTGTACTGCCCGTCCTCGGGCAGATCGAAGCGGACCGTCGTCATCGCGATGCCTTTCTGGGTGGCATGACCAGTACGTCGTTCAGTGCTGGTCGGTTGTTGCCCAGATGCACCCGATCGGGTCACGGACGAATAACAGAATCGCCCGGTCGTGGCTACACGGCAGCGGTGAGTGCCTTGTAGGCGTCGTCGTCCAGCTCGATCGTGGCCTCGCTGACGACGGCGAAGTTGGCGATGCTGAGGAGTTTCAACATATGGATTCGAGACGCACTGGGGCGCGGGAAGCCAAGTCTACCATGGGCTCGAACGGGCGTCATGGACCGCATTCGCGCGGCGTAGACAACGGCTCCGGGCGTCTGCTACAGTGAGTCGAATCAGCTGAGAGGCGCTCAAACCGAGTCAGCGGAGGAGATTATGGCATCGTTCAACAAGATCACGATCGTCGGCTACCTGGGGCGCGACCCGGAGCTGCGCTACACGCCGTCGGGCACGCCCGTTTGCG
>CBIMJO010001533.1:0-2870 GCA_966244135.1 uncultured Actinocrispum sp.
CCGGCTGGGCGCGGACGTGCTGGAATCGTTGGCACCTCTCGAACTACTGTTGACCGCGGCGAAGTGGCTGACATCCACCATCGCTCAGAGGGTGATGGAGCGGATCGAGAAGCTCCACACCGGGCCGGTCGACCTGGCCACGTTCTGGTTCGCCTGCATGCCCGTCCTGCACGGGGACACGAAGACGATCGCGGCCGAGGTCCAGGAGGAGTTCTGGCGGAAATGGCGCGAGGTGCTGCCACCGCTGGACGGCTCACGGGTACGAGTGTCCGCACAGGACATTCGTGACACGGTCGAGACCGTGTTCGCCGCACCGGAGGCGGGCTGGCACGCCTCCCGCTACTTCAGCCCGGACGTGCTGATCTCGGACACCGGCGACCTCGTCCTCGGCGAGCTGCACGTGGCCACGAACACTCTGGGCGCGTCGCTGTACATCACCCAGCATCCCGATTCCGACGAGATGCTGGAAGCGACGACCGAGGATCATCCCAGGCCGCGGTTGCTTCCGTTGCTGGCCAAGGAACACCGATCCAGGCTGTCGATCCGCGTCCGCCAGATGCTGGTCCGACCGGAAGACTACTACGTGGCCCTCGTGGACCACACGGCCGATCCGGCGCGGCCCCGGACGGTCCTCAGTGCGGACGTGACAGTCGAGTCCCACGACGGTCGGCTGCTGGCCGTGCTGCCTGACGGCGCGGAGTTCCCGGTCGTGGACGTGTTCTCGCACGTGTTGACCACGCTGGTGATGGACATGTTCACGTTGCCGTCGGACTCGGATCATTCGCCGAGGATCACTGTGGACCGGATGGTCATCTCCCGGGAGTCCTGGCGCTTCACCGGAAGCGGGCTCGCGTTCGCCGAGGAGAAGAACGAGGCCCGCCGGTTCGTCCGGGCCCGCTGGTGGCGCGAGGAGGCCGGGTTGCCGCGGTTCGTGTTCGTGGTCTCGCCGACCGAGCCCCGGCCGTTCTTCGTGGATTTCGACAGCCCGTTGTACGTCAACATCCTGGCCAAGGCGATCCGGCGACTGTCCAGAAAGGACCCGGACGCGCAGCTGACGGTCACCGAGATGCTGCCCACGCCCGAGCAGACCTGGCTCACCGACGACCAGGGTGAGCGCTATACCTCGGAGCTGCGGTTCGTCGCGGTCGACGAGTCCTGACGCACAAGGCGAAGGCCCTGGACCGAAAGTGGTCCAGGGCCTTCGCTATGTGGGCGGCCGGCCCCTGGGGGTAGGCCAACCGCCCGGGTCCTAGGCCGAAGGTTCGGCCATCGCGACGGCGATCTTGCGCGGTCCGGTGAACGGCTCGCGGGCGTGCGCCGACAGCATGTTGTCCACAATGAGCACATCGTCGCGCTGCCAGTCGAAACGGCGCCACGCGGCCCGGTAGCAGTCCCGCAGGTGCGCGATGATCTCGTCCGGCACCCGCTCGCCATCACCATAGTACGTGTTGGTCGGCAGGTCCTTCTCGTCGAACATCTCCCGCAGGCCCTCGCAGACCTCCTCGGCCAGTGTGGTCACGTGCCAGAAGGTGAGGTGGTTGAACCAGACCTCCTCGCCGGTGACCGGGTGGGTGTGCACGGCCTTGCGCCGCGCAGTGGTGCGCAACCCGTTGCGGCCCACCCATTCCACCTCGACACCGTTGCGGGCGCAGTAGGCCGCGACCTGATCGCGGTCCTCGGTGTTGAACGCCTGCTGCCACGGAACGCCGAAGCCGTCAGTGAAGTTGCGCACAACGGTCCAGCCGCGCTCGGCGAACTCCTGGCGCACGGCCGGATCGATGGACCGCAGGATCCGGCGCGTGTCCGCCAGCGGGGTCGAGCCCTGCGTGTCCGGCGGCGTGATGCAGTAGAAGAACAGTGTCAGCGGCCAGACCGCCTGGTAGGAGTTCTCGTTGTGCAGGAAGATCTCCTCGCTCGGCGGGTAGTCCGTCGAGGTGTAGACCTGGCCCTTGATCGTGCTGCGCGGCGACGACCGTTCCGCGTAGGTCAGCGGCTCGCCGGAGACCGCCCGCACCACGCGGTCGAACCCGTCGACGCCGCCGGTCTCGAAGCCGCGCAACAGGACCGCGCCGTGCTCGCGCAGCAGCTGACGGACCGATTCCCGGGCGTCGGCAAGGAACTCGGTCGGCGAGGTCCCGGCGGTGGCGGCCGAGATGACGTAGGGGAGCGCCGGCTCATTGTCCGGCACCGGTAATGGTTTCAGTCGAACCGACGTGGTCGTGTCCATAGCGCAAGAGTGCGCTCTGCGGCAGGGGCGCGGCGAGAGAACATCCGGCAGAACGGGTTTCGCCCGACTATGAACGTTCTTCTCTGCGCCACAGCGGTTTCGCGCGCAAGGCTGGGGGAGCGCACATTCCCGAGCGGCCGGCAGCCGAGGAGCAAGCTCTATGACCATTGAGGACCTCCCCGTGTCGGGTGTACTCGCCACCATCGGGGCGACACCGATCGTCGAGCTGGCGAAGCTCGACCCGCACAGTCCATTCAAGACATTCGCCAAGCTGGAGTCGCACAACCCCGGCGGCAGCATCAAGGACCGGTCCGCGCTGGAGATGTTGCGCGACCGGATCCGCGACGGGCGGCTCGTGCCCGGCCGGTCGGTCGTCGTGGAGTCCAGCTCCGGCAACCTGGGCATCGGGCTCGCCCAGGTCTGCGGCTACCACGGCATCCGGTTCATCTGCGTGGCGGACCCGAGGACCAACCGGCAGAACATCCCGATCATGCGCGCGTTCGGCGCGGAGGTCGAGGTGGTCACCGACGTCGACCCGGTCACCGGCGAGTACCTGCCGGTGCGCAAACGCCGGGTCCAGGAGCTGGTCGCGACCATGGACCACGCCTACTGCCCCAACCAGTACGCCAACCCGCTCAACCCC
>CBIMJO010001534.1:0-2870 GCA_966244135.1 uncultured Actinocrispum sp.
GTGGTGGCGATCAGCTCGCGGAGACCGCCCAGCAGCAGGGTCACGACCTGCCGGGACACCGGGCCGGCACCGGCCTCGTGCCACTCCGGTGTGTCACAGAGGGCTTGGACCATGGCGATGAAGCCCTCCATGCCGTCACGCTGCAGCTGGCGGGCGGCCATGCCCAGGGTGGGGACCTCGCGGATCCAGGCCAGGTTGATCTCCGGGTTCGCCTCCATGGCGCCGATCCAGCTGCCGACGGCCTGGCGGATCTGGGTCTCCCACGGGGCGCTCTGGTCGACCGACGCGGTGATCTGGCGGATCATCTCGGCGTTCGCGTCGGCCAGCAGGGCGACCAGGCACTCCTCCTTGCCGGCGAAGTGCTCGTAGAAGGTGCGGCGGCTGGTGCGGGCGAGACGGACGATGTCGGCGACCGTCGTCTTGCGGTAGCCGTCGGCGACGATCGACGCGGCCAGGCCGTCGAGCAGGCGCTGTCGGAACGTGGTGTCGTCGAGCGTGGTCACGGGGCTCCCTGCGGTCGGGGCTTGCCGCACCATGGTACAGCGGCGTACCGTCGGTATGGTACGTCCGCGTACCACGTGTGGAAGGGCTGCTCAGTGACGACGACACTTCCCCCGGGATCGACCGCACCCAGGTTCGTGCAGGGCGCGTTCGCGCTGGCCGGGCGCCGCCGCAACCTGCTGCGGTTGCGGGCCAAGTACGGTGACGCGTTCACCATCGACGTGCCCGTGTTCGGCCGCGCGATGGTGATCAGCGAACCGGCGGAGATCAAGCAGCTGTTCACCACGCCGCCGGAGGTCGCGGACAACCTCGAACGCAACCTCGGCCGCGTGCTGGGTCCCGGTTCGCTGTTCGCCAAGATGGGGGAGGAGCACAAGAAGCACCGCAAGCTCCTGGTCCCGTCGTTCCACGGCCGCAGGCTGGCCGTGTACGAACGGATCATCGAGGAGGAGACGGTCCGCGAGCTGGCCCGGTGGCCGGAGGGCCGCGAGTTCCCGGTGCTGCCGTCGATGATGCGGATCACCCTCAACGCCATCCTCAAAGCGGTGTTCGGCGCGGAGGGCGAGGAGTTCGCGGAGCTGCGGGAGCTGCTGCCGCGGTTCGTGGAACTCGGCTCCAAGCTCGCCGTCCTGCCGGTCCCGACCGTCGACTGGGGACGGTTCAGCCCGTGGGGCCGGTTCTGGCTGATGCGCCGCCGGTACGACGCCATCGTGGACAAGCTGATCGCCAAGGCCGAGCCGGACGGCGACGACGTGCTGGCGATGATGCTGCAGAGCCGGTACGACGATGGCACGTCGATGACCCGCAGCGAGATCGCCGACCAGCTGCTGACGTTGCTCACCGCCGGTCACGAGACCACCGCCACCACCCTTGCGTGGACGGTGGAACGGCTGCGGCGCCACCCGGATGTGCTGCAGAGGCTCACTTCCGAGGTGGACGAAGGTGGCAGTGCCTTGCGCCAGGCCACCATTCTCGAGGTCCAGCGCAGCCGGCCGGTGATCGACATGGTCGGCCGCCAGGTCCGTGCGGACAGCCTCCAGCTGGGCCGGTGGACGGTCCCCAAGGGAATGCCGATCCTGGTCTGCATCGCCCTCGTGCACAACGACGACTCGGTCTTCCCCAACGCCAAGGCGTTCGACCCGGACCGGTTCCTGAACGCCAAGCCCGACCTGTACGAGTGGATCCCGTTCGGCGGCGGCACCCGGCGGTGTGTCGGCGCGGCCTTCGCGAACATGGAGATGACCGTCGTGCTGCGCACGATGCTGCGCGATCTCACGTTCACCCCGGCCAGCGAGCCCGACGAGCGCTGGCACTCCCGCGGTATCGCCAACGCCCCAGGCAAAGGCGGCCTCGCGGTGGTCCAGCGCCGGTCCGTCCGTGGCTCGACCGAAACCGACACCGACGCGGCAAGGAGCGTTCATGCCCCGACCCCCTAAGATCACCGGCCGGCCCGTGGTCATCACCGGCGCGGCGTCCGGCATCGGCCGCAGCATGACCCGGCGCCTGGCCGGTCTCGGCTCCCCGGTGGCCATCGCGGACGTGGACGAGTCCGGCCTCAAGGAGACCGCGAGATCGCTCAAAGTGCCGGTGTACAGCCGGGTTCTGGACGTCCGGGACGCCGAGGACGTCACCCGGTTCGCGCGTGAGGTCGACGACTGGCTCCCGGCGCCCTTGGCGGCGGTGTTCAACAACGCCGGTGTGGCACTGAGTTCTTCCGTGCTGGACTCGGTTCCCGAGGACGACGACTGGCTGTACCAGATCAACTTCAAGGGTGTCGTGCACGGAACCCGCGCGTTCCTGCCGATCCTGGTCGAGCAGGACAGCGGTGTCATCGTGAACACCTCCAGCGTCTTCGGGTTGCTGGGCATGCCGAACCAGAGTGCCTACTGCGCGGCGAAGTTCGCCGTCCGCGGCTACACGGACTCGCTGCGCCAGGAGCTTCGCGGCACCGGCGTGAGCGCGGTCAACGTGCACCCGGGCGGGATCAAGACCAACATCGTGCGCAACGCCCGGATCCGCAAGGACCCCGAAGGCCGCGGCCGCACGATCGAGCAGATGGCCGAGGACTTCAACGCCGTCGCCATGACCACGCCGGACAAGGCGGCGATGATCATCCACAATGGAGTGGAGCGCGGCCGGGCGCGGATCCTGGTGGGGCCGGACGCGTACGTGTTCGACGCGCTCGCCCGGATCGCCCCGACCGGCTACTTCACCGTAATCGACCGCTTGCAGCAGCGGTTGCGGGACCGGCAGAAGGAGGCGGCGAACACACCATGACCGCGGACGTCGACGTGCTGATCATCGGTGCCGGGTTGTCCGGCATCGGCGCGGCACACCACATCCAGTCGGCCTTCCCCGGCCGGACCTAC
>CBIMJO010001535.1:0-2864 GCA_966244135.1 uncultured Actinocrispum sp.
GGAACATCGCGCCGGGCGGGACCGCCGGTGTCGTGCACGCGGCGACCTGAGGTGACGTGGTCAGAGCCCATTCCTGGCGCAGATCGGCGTTGGAGCAGTCGAGCTGGCGCAGCTGGCGGCCCTGCGCCCCGGACAGACCGTCCATGGTCAGGCACTTGCCGCTGTTGACGTTGCGGAACTTCGTCGTGCGCACACCATCCGGCCGGGTCTGGAAGATCTCCTCCCGCCACACCTGCGCCGTTCCGCCGTAGCACGGCCATTGCCAGACCGGAGCCCAGTTCTCGGTGCTGCCCCACTGGACGTCCACGCACATCCCGCTGCCGATGCCGCGGATCTCCACCCCGCCAGGCACGTTGACCAGCTTCCACCGCTGGTTGTCCGCACCCAGCAGCGGCCAGACCTGGATGGGTGTCTGCGCGTCGGTCCGGTACCCGAAGACATCCATCGCCAGGCCGGTGGCCGGGTTGGTCAGGACCCCGACCGGCTGGTCGGGCCAGGGCAGCACAGGTGCCGCGCCGGCCTGCGCCAACGGCAGCCCCAGGACGGCCGCGACCGCCAGGAGCAGGCACCAGGTTCGTCGAAAGGACATGGCACTCCTCGTTTTCACCGGTTGCCGGCGGCCGGTTGACCGCCTCGCCGGTGATGTGCCGCCCTGCGGCGATTTCTCCCCGGATGAGTTTCACTGTCCGGCGGAACCGCCGGTGGCTGGCTATTCTTCGAACCAGGTACCGGACTGCGCCGGCGGCCACTGGGGACAGCGCGCAACGCTTCGGTTTCCTCTGTCGGCGTGAGGGAGTGGCTGTCCGGTGACGCAGCACGGCTTGGCCGATGTGTTCGCCGCCGACGGCGAGGTCGGCGGGGATCTGGCGGCGGTCGACTGGGCGGCCGGCCCGCCGTCCGGCTGGCCGCAGAGCTTGCGGACGGCGGTGAGCATCCTGCTGTCGTCCCGGTTCCCGATGTGGCTGGCCTGGGGACCCGAGCTGACGTTCTTCTGCAACGCCGCGTACCGCCGCGACACCCTGGGCCGGAAGTACCCGTGGGCCGGCCGGCGCGCGAGGTGTGGGCGGAGATCTGGGGCGACATCGGCCCGCGGATCGAAACCGTGCTGACCACCGGACAGGCGACGTGGGACGAGGAGCTGCTGTTGTTCCTCGAGCGGTCCGGCTACCCCGAGGAGACCTACCACACGTTCTCCTACAGCCCGCTGCGCAACGACGCGGGCGTCGTGGTCGGCGTCCTGCGCACGGAACGGGAGACCCTGGCGTTCTTCCGTCGCCAGCTGAACCGCAACCTGCGGGATCTGCCGTTCATGCTGACCTACTTGTTCGAGGACGATGGCAGCGCGCGGCTCGTAGAGGCGACGGGGTTCAGCGCTGCGTACCCGGCGGCCGGGGTTTGGCCGGCGGCCGAGTCGGGGCAGTCCGTGGTGGTACAGCTCGACGAGGATCTGTTCCCCGGCGGCGGCTGGCCGGAACCGCCCACCGAGGCGCTGCTGGTGCCGTTGCAGCAGCAGGGGATCGCGCCGTACGGGTTCATGGTGGCCGGGCTCAACCGGTACCGGCCGCTGGACGAGGCCTACCGCGGCTTCGTCGAACTCGTCGCCGGGCATATCGCGGCCGGGATCGCCGGTGCCCGCAGCTACCAGGCGCAGCAGCGGCGGGCCGAGGAGCTGGCCGAGCTGGACCGGGCCAAGACCACCTTCTTCGCCAACATCAGCCACGAGGACGACGTGGCGTTCCTGCTGTGCCGCCACCCGGTCCCGCTCGACCTGACGTTCCCGGCCGAACCGGCGCGGCTGCGGGCGGTGCGCAGGACGCTGCGCACCCTGGATGGACCGGTGCGGGCTGTCGTGGGACACCGCTCAGGGCATCCTGGTGGCCGCGGGCGAGGCGTGCGCCAACGCGATCGAACACGGTTACCGGGACACCCCGCCCGGCGCGATCCGGCTGCGGCTGGAGGCGACGGCCGGCGAGCTGTTCCTGAGCGTGACCGACACCGGCCGCTGGCGGCCACCGCGGCCCGAGGCCGACCCGATGCGCGGCCGGGGCATCAAGCTGATGCGTGCGATCATGCGGAAGGTCACCTTCCTGCCCAGCCCGCACGGCACCACCGTCGACATGCACATGAGGATCCCCGGATGACGACACCGCTGACCCTGACACCCGAACGGGGACCGGACGGGACCGTGGTCCTCAAGGCCGTCGGCGAGATCGACATGACCAACAGCGACATCCTCGCCGAGGCGATCCAGGACACGCCCGGCCGGGTCGTCGTGGATCTGTCGGGGGTCGAGTACATCGACAGCGCCGGGCTGTCCGTGCTGTTCATCCACGCCGAGCGCATCGAGGTGGTGGTCCCGTCGGTGCTGGCATCCGTGGTGGCGTTCTCCGGCCTGTCCACCATGACGACCGTGCACGGTGTGGACTGAGAGCCTCAGCCCTCATCCTCCTCGGACATCCGGCGGACGAACTCCGCGGCGACCTCCCGGAGCTTGACGTTCTGCCGCTGGGACTGCTCGATGAGCCGGGCGATGGCCTGCTCGTCGGTGATCTTGTGCACCGCCATCAGGATGCCCTTGGCCTGCTCGATCACGGCACGCGACTGCATCGCGGCTCTCAGGTTCTCGGCGAGCTCGCGGGTCTCCCGGTAGCGCCGCGCGGTCCGCAGGCAGAACGCGACGACGGTGGTGTACAGCTCCAGCAGCTTGGAGTCGATCTCGTGGAATCCGTGGTCCTCGAACCCGAACAGGTTGATGGCGCCCGACAGCCGGTCGTCCACCCGTAGGGGCGCGGCGAGGTAGCTGCGGACGCCGTACTGCATGGCCGGCTCGACGAAGTCCGGCCACAGCTCGTGCGCGGTCCCGG
>CBIMJO010001536.1:0-2861 GCA_966244135.1 uncultured Actinocrispum sp.
CGAGCGGGTGTACGAGGTGGGGCCGGTGTTCCGGGCCGAGCCGCACGACACCGGGCGGCACCTCGCCCAGTACACCAGCCTGGACGCCGAGCTCGGGTTCATCTCGTCGCATCTGGACGTGATGGCCGTGCTGCGCACTGTCGTGGCCGGGATGGTCACCTCGGCCACGCCCGCACTGGCGCGGCTTTCCGTTGCGCCACCGGTGGTTCCCGCCGAGATCCCGGCCATTCACTTCGCCGGCGCTGTGTCGATGCTCGGCTCATCTGCCGATGACCTCTCCCCCGCCGACGAGCGGGCGTTGTCGGAGTGGGCTTTGCGGGAGCACGGGTCGGAGTTCCTGTTCGTCACCGGATATCCGATGGCGAAGCGGCCGTTCTACACCCACCCGGACCTCGCTCGGCCGGGGTACTCGAACGGCTTC
The DNA here is from genome assembly GCA_966244135.1 of uncultured Actinocrispum sp. Lineage (GTDB taxonomy): Bacteria > Actinomycetota > Actinomycetes > Mycobacteriales > Pseudonocardiaceae > Kibdelosporangium. Next base: position 422 of record CBIMJO010001536.1, read on the forward strand.
GACCTGCTGTTCCGCGGCGTGGAGCTGGTGACCGGCGGCCAGCGCCTGCACAACCACGCCGACTACCTCACGGCCCTGGCTGCCCGCGGCGAGGACCCGGCGCCATACGCGTCCTATTTGGACACCTTCCGGTACGGCATGCCGCCGCACGGCGGGTTCGCGATGGGCCTGGAACGCTGGACGGCGGGGTTGCTCGGGGTGAGCAACATTCGGCAGGTCACATTGTTCCCCCGCGACTTGCACAGATTGAATCCGTAATTACTGTTGACGCGCTCGCACCTCATGGGCAAACTAGAGCCACAGGTTTTCACGGCTAAGGAGAAGGTCATGGCACGCACCGCTCAGTCGCAGCAGTCATCTGCTGTGCTGTGGTCGTCCGCGCAGCTTCTCCCGCTGTGGCAGCTGCAATCGCAGCAGCTGCTGACCTGCGGCTCTCCGCCATGACGTGACCAGACGTCGTGCGCCAGGGAGCCGCCCACCGGGAGACCGGACCGGGCGGTTCTTCTTATGTGCACGGCTCTATTAATGCTGCGATTTCAATTCAGGCCGGTGCGCTTTGGAAGCGGAACGGATTCCAAACCCGTTTCCCGAGGGTTCGACTCCTTCCACCGGTGCGGCGGGGAAAGAAGGACTGAGCGGTTCTAGCCCAACGGTAGAGGCAACTGGTTGAGGGCCAGTCCAGTCGGGGTTCGACTCCCCGGAACCGTACGCAGGACACAGCAAGACAAGACAAGGAAGGTCAAGCCCCTGTAGCCCAACGGAAGAGGCAGCGCGCTCAGAACGCGTCCAGTCCAGGTTCAAATCCTGGTAGGGGTACTACTCCCGGTTGGTGTAACCGGCAGCACACCGGACTTTGAATCCGACAGCCCAGGTTCGACCCCTGGACCGGGAGCAGACACACCACCCCACACCCATATACACCCATGCCCGTTGGTCCAGCCGGCACGGACGCCGGGCCCTGACCCCGGAGACCGAGGTTCAACCCCTCGACGGGCAGCATGGAGGATTGGCCGAGTGGTAAGGCATCCGTCCCGAAAACGGTAGTCGGTGAAAGCCGCGCAGGTTCGACTCCTGCATCCTCCGTCCAAAACCCCGAGGCCGGGCTTCGCCCGGCGAGGACTGCGGCATCGTCAGGTAGGGAGCTGGGCCAGGCGGGACTGGAGGGTGGTGATTTTGGCGGTAGCGCCGAATTCGACGCAGAGGTCGAGGGCTTGGGTCCAGGCGGCGCGGGCGGCGTCTGGTTCGTCGCGGGCCAGGCGGACGTCGCCGAGCAGCTCGAGGTCCTCGATGGTCATGAACCGGTGCCGCCCGCGCACGTGCAGCGCGATGGCCTGGTCGAGGCGGGTGACGGCGTTGTCGAGGTTGCCCATCCGCAGGTCGATGTCGGCCAGCCGGACGAACACGTAGCCCTCGCCCACCGAGTCCGAAATGGACCGATGCAGCTCCAGGGCATCGTTCAGCAACCCGACGGCCTCGGCGTACTCTCCTTGCAGGGCATGGCATTTCGCCAGGCCCTCCATGCAGTACGCGACACCCTGGACGTGCCCGATCTCGCGGTACTGGGTGATCGCGAGCCGGAAGTACCGCATCGCGGCCATGTTGTCCTGCGGCAGGTTCGGCAGTCCCTCGCCCAGGGTCTCGGCGATGCCACGTGAGATGAACGCGCTTTCGGCTGGCAGCCCCAGTTCGTCGATCAGGGCCTGCGTCTCATGCAGCAGCTTCAACGCCATTTGGCCGTCGCCGAACATGAAGTAAGCCCCGGCAAGGCTTCGGCGCGCACGCACCCGGCCCAGCCCGTCCCCGGCCTCGTCCGCGGCGGTGAGCGCGGCCTGCGAGGCGAAGGCCCAGTCCCGCAGCAAACCGTTGTGGTGCTGGAAGTTGTACAACGTGACCGCGAGCTGCCAGGCGATCCGCGCATGCCCCGACTCGATCGCCTGCCCGATTCCCATCAGCAGCACGCGATACTCGGTCGTCAGCCACCGGTACGCGGCCGCGACGTCCCGGCACGGCTCCGGGATCACCCCGGGCGGCGCGGGTTCCAGTTCGGTCAGCTGGTGCGGTCCGGTCATCAGGTTCGCCGCGTACGCGGAATGCAGGTAGTGCGCCAGCATCCGGTGCACGGCCTCGGCCCGTTCAGCCGGCGAGTCCAGTTCCTGGGACAGCTCCATCCCATACGCACGAACGAGGTCGTGCAATGGTGGCCCGCGCCTCGCGGACCGGCACGCCCAGCAGGCTCGCGCACGCCGGCGCCGCGGTGTCCGGGCCCCAGTGGTACGAAAGCAATCGGAACAGCCGCGCGGCCATCGGGCTCAACGCCCGGTACGACCAGGAGAACACGGCCCGCACACCGCGCACCGAGTCCAGGCTCAGAGCGTCCAACCCGGACATCAGCTCGGCCGCGATCTCACGTTTGACGGCATCGACGACCACGTCATCATCC
>CBIMJO010001537.1:0-2859 GCA_966244135.1 uncultured Actinocrispum sp.
GTCGCCCAGGGCGGCGACGAGGTCGCCGGGCAGATCGTCGAGACCCTCGTCAGCGAGGTGGTCACGATGGCCACGGTGACCTTGCGAAAGCTGGAGATGACCGACGAGGCGCCCGCCATCATCCTCGGCGGCGGCGTGCTGACCGGCCAGAGCGGCGCGCTGCTGGCCGAGATCACCCGGCGGATCTGCGCCGTCGCGCCGCGGGCCGACGTTCGTGTCGTCGACCTGCCCCCGGTCGTGGGCGCCGCGCTGATGGGCCTGGACGCGATCGGCGCCGACCTGGCCGCCAAGAAGCGGCTGCGGGCCTCCGCGGGTCTGCTGAACTCAGTGCCGTCCGGCGTGATCGGACAGGGCGCGGACGGCGTCGTCAACGGCAGCGCACCGGGCGACGCGGACAGCGTCGGCGAGCGGGCGGAGAGCTTCGGCGCGTCGTAGCGCCGCGGAGGACGACAACGCACCGCCGGGGTCGTCCTCCGCCGCCACCTCCAGGATGGCGGCGACCTCACTGGCCCGTTGCAGCACCCGCAACGCCTTCTGCGGCATGCCGATCGGCCACCGGGCGCGGGCGGTGACGGCCGCCCGTTCCTTGATCTCCTGCCGGACCCCGGGACGGCTGCTGGCCAGGTCCAGCGAGGCCAGCGTGCCGGCCGCCTCCCGCATGGCGGCGGACAGCCCGTGGTCGGCCTCGCTCAGCGGGGTGAACTCGGCCGGCCCGGCGGTGGGCAGGTCGAACACGGTCCACCGGATCACGTCCTCGGCGATCGTGTCCGGCACGATCCCCACGTTCGCCTCGGGCAGCACGACGACCTGCCCGGCGCGCATGCCTTCCGTCGCCAGCGGCATGGACCCGCCCAGCCCGCGGACATCGCCGGGAACCGGCATCACCAGCCGCGCGGTGGTGGCCCCGGCCTTGCGCAGCGCGGCGAACAACCCGGCGAGCTGCGTGGCCCGCTCGTCCTTCGCGGGCAGGTCGAGGGCCGTCGCGGTGCCATCGTCGTCGGCGACGACCTCGTGAATCTCGGCCCACACCTGCAGCGCGTCGAGGGCGTCATCGGGCGCGGCGACCCCGTGCAACCAAGCGGAGCCCCACACAGCCAACGTGGCACTAGGAAATGGCACGGCCGCAAGCGTACCGACCCCGATTCCCGGCGGTGGCCAGACCAGCCCAATCGCGCATAAGGGCTAGGGTTCACGTCCGTGCTTCAGTTGCGCGGCAAGCGTCCCGGCCTGCGGGTGCTGCCACTCGGGGTGCTGGGACTGGTGTTCGCCGGGGCCGCGGTCGTGGTGATCGGGCTGCGGTTCCACCAATGGCCCGGTGGCCCCGATCCGGACGGGCCGAAGGTGCCGGGCGGGGTGCTCACCGGGATCCTGATCGGTGCTCCGGTCTTCTTCTGGGTCACCGTGGTGGTCGCGAACATCCCGCGATCAGGTGTGGCGCAGCTGGGGCCTGCGGGAGAACTGGGGCTGTCGTGGCTGAGCCGTCCGACAGTCATCGGCGGCGGTGTCTCGTTCGGCCGGTGGGTCGAAGTCGCGCCGTTGCACACCATGAAGGGGATGATCGCGTTCGTCCCCTACGGCCACCGGACGGTCCGGATCGGCGGGCTGGACCACGACGGCCTCGGCTACCGCCTGGACGTGCCCAGCAGCACCAAGTGCGACTTCTGGCTGGACCGCGCCGACTTCGACCGCCTGCTGGCGCACCTGGACCAGCGTCCCGATCCCGTCCTCGCCGCGGAGCCGGTCGTCGACCTCATCGGCAACACCCAACGGCCGCGCGGCCTGCTGCGGATGATGGCGCCCTGGCTGATCACCATCGCCGTCCTCAGCGGGTTCGGGGTGTTCCTCGGACTCACCGGACTGGGCGACCAGATCGAGGCCACGCCGGAGAGCCGGGTCATCCTGGCCTCGGTGACCGTCGTGGTGGTCCTGCTCGGCATCGTGTGGACCGCGCTGGCCGCCCGCGGCGCGCCTTCGGACGTCGTCCTCCTGCACCTGCTCCCCGGCGAAGTCGTGCTGACCGGCCCGCCATGGCGACCGGGCGAACTCGCGCGAGCGGACTGGGCCGCCGTGTCAGCGGCCGTCCACACGAAGACGATCGCGAGCCGGTACGGCCGCTCGAGCATGGCGGTCCTCGAACTCCGGATCGCACAGCAGAAGCCGTTGCTCATCGGCGCCTGGACCGCGAAACCACCGAAACAAGCCACACCGACCCGCCACAACGCGCGCTACATGATCGGCAACGCGCAGTGGGGAACCCTCCTCACCGCCCTCCGCCGCCACCACTGCCTGGGCTGAGGAGGGCTGTGAGCTGCTTGGATGCGCTCGGGGCGTCTCGGTCACCTACGGCTCAGTTGGATGTCTTGTCGTAATCTCCAACGGGCTTACGCTTCTGCAGAGGCTTGTAGCCGAGTCGCTCGCGGAACCTTCGCTCCAGATTCTGTCGTGCGTTCCTGGCGAAGTCGGCGAGCCCGGCACAGGCCTTGGCGTCTCCGTCCCGCCCGGACTCGAGCATGTCGTCCAGTATGCCGCGCAACGTTCTCGCCTCGTGCCACATTTCTTCAGTGACATCAAGATTAAGCCGGTGATATTCCACAATGAACTCAGCATGAGTCTTGGTCGCAGCCTGTTCCAGCGCCGCGTCCGCGGAAGTGCCGCCCGTCTTCGCCAGCTGGAGAGAAATCTCCCTAGACCTTCGTTGGGCGTCGAGCAGGCGTGCGTAGGTCTTCCGTAGCGCCGCTCGTGTCTGGTGTTCGAGCAGGCGGTGCTGGATCTTGTCTTCCTGATCGTGCTGGGCGGCACGGCGGCTGTTCTCCGCTCGGTTCTGGAACCAAAGCACAACGAGCCCCGCGCCGAAACTGA
>CBIMJO010001538.1:0-2858 GCA_966244135.1 uncultured Actinocrispum sp.
CGCGGCAGGACTTCTGGGTCGCCTCCGGGACGGGGGTCAACGGGCTCGAGCTGAGCTGGCCGATGGGCAACGGCGACTACCGCGCGGTCCTGATGAACGCGGACGGCACCAGCGGTGTGCGGTCGCGGCTGTCCATCGGCGTCGGGCTCTCCGGCATGTTCGGGCTGTCGCTCGGCCTGCTGGTCGGCGGAGCGGTCGTGATCGCGGGCGGGATCACGCTGCTCGTGGCCACCCGGCAGCGGCGCCGTCCGTTTGGGCCCCAGTCCTTCCCCGAGCCACCACCGGACGGCACCCCCGCGCCGCCTGAAGGCCAGGTGGCGCCTGCCGAGGCCGAACGGGTACCACCCCCGCGGGAGCCTCGGTCCTGAGACCGGCAGGATCCGACGTCATGGTCACCTCTGCGGCACCTCGGCTCGCCCACTTACAACGCGCTGGCACCACCGCTGCGCTGCTGTGGCGGCGTGCTCCGTTCACCGTGGTCGTCGTGACCGTGATGCTGGTGGCCGCCGTGGCGAGCGGTGCACTGTGGACCAATGCGCCGGAGCACGACTGGTACTCCGCGGTGGCCTACGGACTGCCCGCCTTGGCGGCCGGCAAATGGTGGACGCTGATCACCGGCGCGTTCTTCGCGATGAACCCGCTGTACTACATCCCGGTCGCGGGCGGGTTCGCTCTCCTCGTCGGGCTCGCCGAACGGCGGATGGGCACGCTGCGGACCGCTGTGGTCACGGTGGCCGGTCAGGTCGTCGGCGTGGTCGGCGCGGCCATCGTGCTGCTGGTCCTGCGCGGTACCGGGTGGGACTGGGCGCAGCGGCTGGCCCAGCAGACCGACCTCGGCTTCTCGGCCGGCACGCTGGTGGTCATGGCGATGCTCACGGCCGCGGTCCGCGCGCCGTGGCGGCTGCGGCTGCGCGCGGCCCTGTGCGTGTACGTCGGGGTCGCCGTCCTCTACGTGGGCACCCTCGCCGACCTCGAGCACGCGGTGGCGGTCGCCGCGGCGCTCCCGGTGTCACGGCGGCTCGCGGGACCCTACGGATCGGCCGTCGCCGGGCACCCGAACCGCCGGGAATGGCGGCTGCTGGCGGTGATCGGCCTGGTGATCGTCGCGGTCGTCCAGGCCGTGACCTACCTCGCCCCGGCGGACGGGCCCCTCGGGTCGACCAGGGACGGCGACAGTTCGCTGATCGAGCTGGCGATCACGCTCGTGGTGATCGGGCTGCTGACCAACGGTCTGCGCAAGGGGAAACGCGTCGCCTGGCGCTGGGCGGTGGCTGTCGCTGGCTTTTACGTGTTCGCCGCTCTGCTCATCGCGGTCGCGGCGGTCTTGGGGGCGTTGTTCGACCTCGACGTCACGGTCGATCGGGTGCCGTTCATCATCGCCGACGGTCTGCTGTGGGCCGCGATGCTCGCCGTGCTCGTGTTGGGCCGCGGGGCTTTCCGCGTTCCCGCGCGGCGACATCGGCGCCGCGCGGTGGGCACCAGTGACGTGCCAGCCGCCACCGCCCTGTTACAGCGGCACGGCGGCAGCACGCTGTCCTGGCTGACCACCTGGCCGGACAACGCCCACTTCTTCGCCGCCGACGGCGAGTCGTTCATCGCCTACCGCCGCCACGCCGGTGTCGCGATCGCGCTCGGCGACCCGATCGGGCCACCCGCGTCCGCCGCGGGCACGATCACCGAGTTCGCCCGGCTGTGTGACCACAGTGGACTCACACCCTGCATGTTCTCCGTGACTGCCAAAGGACTCGCGGCCGCCCGTGAGATGGGCTGGTTGCACGTGCAGGTCGCTGAGGACACCTTGATCGACCTCGGTGCCCTTGAGTTCCGTGGCAAGTCGTGGCAGAGCGTACGGTCGGCGATCAACCGGGCCGCCAAGGAAGGTGTGCAGTTCCGGATGGTCGTCCTCGCCGAGCAGTCGTGGGCGTTGGTGACGCAGGTACGGGCCGTCTCCGAGGAATGGGTCGGCGAGAAGGGCATGCCGGAGATGGGTTTCACCCTCGGCGGCGTGGACGAGGCCCTCGATCCGCGGACCCGGGTGGGTCTGGCCCTCGCCGCGGACGGTTCGGTGCAGGGTGTGACGTCCTGGCTGCCGGTCCACAATGGAGCGGGCGAGGTGTCCGGCTGGACGCTGGATCTCATGCGCCGCCGCACCGACGGGTTCAAGCCGGTGATGGAGTACCTGATCGCGTCGAGCTGCCTGGCGTTCCAGGCCGAGGGTGCCCGGTTCGTGTCGCTGTCCGGCGCACCGCTCGCCCGGGCCCCGGGCGCCGCGCCAGCCGCGCCGCTGGAGCGGTTGCTGGACTCGTTCGGCGGGGCCATGGAGCCCTACTACGGGTTCCGTTCCCTGCACTCGTTCAAGACCAAGTTCCAGCCTCGCTACGAACCGATGTACCTCGCCTACCGTGATGAGGCCGACCTGCCGCGGATCGGGGTCGCGCTGGCGCGCGCGTACCTGCCGGACACCTCGCTGCGTGCGCTGGTGCGGCTGCGTTCGTCCTGAGCATTCAGGCCCGGTGCGCCGATGGGTGTCGCCCGCTCGATTCGGGTCAGAGCGCGGTGGGTCGCCCTGCCGCGGCCAATTGGCTCGCTCCTGGTCGTTCGGGAAAGCACGTGGCCCTCCGCCGGGATTGTTCCGGGTGGACAGTTCGCCCAGCTCGCAAACGGGTCCAATCTGTCCAGTGTGGACAGTAGGTGCCGGCGGCCGGGTGATCCCCGCTATTGCGGTGTCGTCATCACCTGCACGCGCGATGGTGCTGCCTTTCTGCAATCTCTGCAATTGGCTGGTTCACGTGCGTTTGGTGGAAGCTAAGTTCTGCGGCATGTCTCGGCTCACAACGGCACGGCCTTGTGGTCGACCG
>CBIMJO010001539.1:0-2856 GCA_966244135.1 uncultured Actinocrispum sp.
GCCACTCGCGGCACGACTGGCGCAATCCACCTCATCGAAACGGTGCGGGCCGCCGCGCCCCATCAGGTGGCCCGCGGACGGCGCGCCGGGAAGCTCGATCTTCGATCCGACGACCTGCGGGTCGCCGTGAAGGAAGGCCGCGAGTCGAACCTCGTCCGCTTCTGTGTGGACGCCTCCGGATCGATGGCCGCGCGCAAACGGATGTCCGCTGTGACCGGCGCGGTGCTGTCGCTGCTGCGGGATGCCTATCAGCGCAGGGACAAGGTCGGTGTGGTCACCTTCCGTGGTACCGCCGCCGAAGTGACGCTGCCGCCAACGTCCTCTGTGGACGCTGCCGCCGCCCGGTTGAAGCGGTTGCGGACCGGTGGCCGGACGCCACTCGCGGACGGGCTGCTGCGGGTGCGCCGAGTGCTTGCCGCGGAACGGCTTCGCGACCCGCGCCGGCGGCCTTTGCTGGTGCTGCTGACCGATGGCCGCGCGACCCAGACCGCGGGCGGGCGCGACCCGTTGGAGGACGCGATGCGCGCGGCCGGACTGCTCGCGTCGGACGGGATCGCGACCATCGTCGTGGACTGCGAGCAGGGTCCGGTCCGGCTCGGCCTGGCGCCGCGGCTCGCCGACGCGATCGGCGGGACCTGCCTGAGGCTGGCCGAACTGTCCGCCGACCAGGTCACCGGAGTCGTCCGAGCCGCCCGCGCAGCGTGAGGAGAGCCAAGTGCCGCAAGGAAAACCCGCTGTCGTGCCGGAGGACGGCCTGACCACCCGGCAGCGCCGCAACCGCCCGCTGGTCATGCTGCACACCGGTGAGATGAAGGGCAAGTCCACCGCCGCGTTCGGCCTCGCCCTGCGCGGCTGGAACCAGGGCTGGCCGATCGGGGTGTTCCAGTTCGTCAAGTCGGCCAAGTGGAAGGTGGGCGAGGAGAACGCCTTCCGCGCGCTGGGCCGGTTGCACGAGCAGACCGGCGAGGGCGCGCCGGTGGAGTGGCACAAGATGGGCGAGGGCTGGTCCTGGAGCCGCAAGCAGGGCACCGAGGAGGACCACGCGGCGGCCGCTTTGGAGGGCTGGCGCGAGATAGCCCGTCGGTTGGCTGGCGAACGGCACGGCCTGTACGTGCTGGACGAGTTCACCTACCCGCTGCACTGGGGCTGGGTCGACGTGGACGAGGTGGTGTCCACCCTGGCCGGCCGTCCGGGTCACCAGCACGTGGTGATCACCGGACGGCACGCTCCACAGGCCCTGATCGACGCCGCGGACCTCGTCGTGACCATGACCAAGGTCAAGCACCCGATGGACGCCGGTCAGAAAGGCCAGCGCGGCATCGAGTGGTGACTCAGAACTCGACGGGAAGGGCGTCGAGGCGGTGGCCGAACGGGCGGATCACGGTCAGGTCCGGCGCCTGCGCCCGGCGGATGCCCGGGAACCGGTCGAGCAGCATCTTGAAGCACTCGTGCGACTCGACCCGGGCGAGCGCGGCGCCCAGGCAGTAGTACGAGCCCATGCCGAAGCCCAGGTGCCGGTTGTTCTCCCGGGTGATGTCGAACCGCCGTGGCTCCGGGAAGACGGCGGGGTCGTGGTTACCGGTGTACAAGGCGAGGAACACGTGCTCGCCGACCGGCAGGTCGTGCCCGGCGATCGTGACCGGCTCGATGGTCTCCCGCACCACCGTGGTGACCGGGCCGTCGTGGCGCAGCATCTCCTCGACGGCGGACTGGGTCAGCTCGGGCCGGGCCTTGAGCAGCTCCAGCTGGTCCGGGTTGTCCAGCAACAGGTTGAGCCCGTGCGCGATCAGGTTGGCCGTGGTCTCGTGCCCGGCGAACAGCAGCAGCACGCAGTTGGCGACGATCTCGTCCTCGTTCACCACGCCTTCCCGCTCGGCGTCGGTGAACATGGTGATCAGGTCCTCGCGCGGCCGCGCCCGCCGGTCGGCGACGATCCCGCGCAGGTAGTCCTGCATCTCCAGGACGCCGTCCTGGCTGACCCGCAGCCGTTCGGCGGTGGCGTTCTGGAACACCGCGGCGATCTGCCGCGACCAGTCGCGCAGCCGGGGCCGGTCGGCCGGCGGCATGCCGAACATGTCGGCGATGATGTTGGCGGGCAACGGGTACGCGAGTTCCCGGACGACGTCCATCCGGCCGGCGGCGGCGACCCCGTCGAGCAGTTCGCCGGTCAGCTCCCGGACCCGCGGCCGCAGCCCGTTCACGGTGGCCGGGGTGAAGTAGCGCTTGAGCAGTTTCTGGAACCGGTGGTGGCCTTCGGCGGTGGTGTGGCCCATCCACATGTCGATCGAGGTGCGCAGCGGCCGCAGCGCCTCCTGTTCGGCCTCGGTGAGCTGCTCGAACCCCTGGGTGGCGTTGGCGGCCCGCAGACCGCTGTCGCGCAGCGCGGCCAGGACGGTGTCGTAGCCGGTGACCAGGTAGGCGCCCAGCGCCGGGACCCGGCTCAACGGCGCCTCGGCGGCGATCTTGAGCAGGTACTCGGCCGAGTCCTGCTCGTCGTACAGGTCGTAGGACGGAACTGTGATGGTCGGATTCCCCATGCATCCAGTGTCCACGCCGACTGGGCCGCTGTGTGATCATCCGGCTACATTTTGTCGCCACCTATGATCACCAGACGTGACTGCTCGCCTTGTGATCGCTGCCCCGGCCTCCGGTACCGGCAAGACGACCGTGGCCACCGGGCTGATGGCGGCGCTGAGCCGGCGGGGCACCAAGGTCGCGCCGTTCAAGGTCGGCCCGGACTACATCGACCCCGGCTACCACACGCTCGCCGCCGGCCGGCCCGGGCGCAACCTGGATCCCGTGCTGGTGGGGGAACACCAGGTCGCGCCGCTGTTCGCACACGGTGCCGCGGGGGCG
>CBIMJO010001540.1:0-2843 GCA_966244135.1 uncultured Actinocrispum sp.
ACGCTGGAGGTGCTGCTGTCATCCTGCTTCACGATCTGGATCAGGGCCGAGCCGTGCTCGATCTCGCTGGTCGCGCCGAGCTGGCGCAGGCCGCTCTGGTGCATGTCCAGCGGACGCGAGCCGATCGCGTCACCGCCGGGCAGCGCCACGACCGCGCGGCGGCACCGGCCGACCAGCGGCCCGAGCACGCACACCGAGGCCCGCAGCTTGCCCATGGAGGCCGCGTCGGGCTGGTGGTTCAGCTCGGCCGGGGTGGTGATCACGACCGTGTCGCCGTCGACGTCCACCGCGCAGCCGATGCTGCGCAGCACATCGGCCATGAACGGCACGTCCAGGATCTCCGGGCAGTTGGTGATGGTGGTGGTGCCCTCCGCGAGCAGCGCCGCCGCCATCAGCTTCAGCACGCTGTTCTTGGCGCCGATCACATCGACCGCGCCGGCCAGCCGCGCTCCGCCGTGCACCCGGAAATGCTCGGACACGCGCACCCTCCTGAACGATTGGGACCGAATGGTTACGTCCGGGCAATCGTACGGATGCCGTTCACTCCAGTTCGCCGACCCCGGCCGCCTCCACCCGCTGCCGCAGGCGGAGCATGGGTTTCTCAGCGAGGTCAACGAAATGGCGCTGGGTCAGCTCGGCCGCTCGCCCGCTGTCGGCTGCCTCGATGGCCTCGGCGATGGCGCGGTGGTCGGCCAGCGCGCGGTTGCGGATCTCGGCGTCGTACGGCAACGAGTCGGTGCCGAAGGTCAGCTGGATCCGCAGCTGGGAGTCGATGCTGACGTAGTACGGGTTTCCGGTGGCGTCGGCGATCGCGGAGTGCACCGAGTGGTCGGCCGCGCGCATCGCGTCGCGTTCCTCGGCCTTCTCGTACGCCTCGACCGCGGCCCAGATCCGGCGGATGTGCTCGTCGCTGCGCCGTTCCGCGGCCAGCCCGGCGATGGTCGGCAGCAGCGTGCGGGTCAGGTCGAACAGCCAGGTGAGGTGTTGCCAGCGGGGCAAAAGCATGCTGCGGATGTGTGAGCCGGACTCGGGGCCCCACGTGCTGTGCACGCGCACGCCGCCGCTGCGGCCGCGGGTGATGCCGACGTAGCCGAGCGCCTCGAGCTGGTGCAGGGCGTCACGCAGCGTGGTGCGGCTGACGTTGAGCCGGGCGGCGAACTCGCGCTCCGGGGGAAGCTTCTGGCCCGGCAGCAACGCGCCCAGCGCGATCGCCGTGATCAGCCGGTCCACCAGCTGTTCGGCCGCCGACTTCACCTTCATCGGCCCGGCCGGGGCCAGGTCGAGATTCAGGCTCAGGGAGAGCCCGTCGCTCGCACGTGTTCTCAAATTCCAACGCTCCCCATGACGCCGAGTACTGAACATAGCCCATCGGATGGGTTGACCCTGCTCAGTTTAGGGCGTACAAACTTTATGGACCAGTCTTTGGTCCATAACTCCTTGACCGCCGCCGGCCCGATCACCCGGTTGCGGTTCCTCCCCTGCGCAAGGAGTCCTCGATGAACCGTGTCCGGATAGTCCTGTTACTGACACTCACCCTGCTCGGCGTGCTCACACCTGTCGCCACCGCAGGCACTCTGAACATCTCCATGCAAGCCCAGCAGCAGACGAACTGGTGCTGGGCGGCAAGCGGCAACACCGTGGCCGCTTGGTGGGGCAAGTCCTACAGCCAGAACCAGTTCTGCAACCTGGCCTTCGGCCGGTCGATGAACTCCAGCTGCCCGAACAACCAGGCCACGCTGGCCAACGACCAGCAGGCGTTCGGCCAGATCGGCATCTCCCGGGGCAGCTACATCACTGGTTACCTCGCCTACAACACCGTGGTGGCCGAGGTGAACGCCAACCGGCCGCTGATGACCCGGATCCAGTGGAGCTCCGGCGGTGGCCACATGCACGTGCTCTACGGCTACAACCCCGACAACGGGTTCGTCTACTGGGGTGATCCGTGGCCGGACAACTACCGCTACAACTGGGCTTCCTACAACTACTACGTCTCGAACAACTCGTTCCGCTGGACCCACTCCCTGTACCGGATCGGAGCGTGAGATGAAGCGAATCGCAGCAATCGTCGCCGCGCTCGTGTTCGGCCTGGGGTATCCGGCACAGGCGGCCGAACCCGATGCAGTCACACAGTTCCTGGGTGGTCCGGCGACGGTGTCCGCCGAGGAGGTCCCGGTCTACTACCTGTCCGCCGACTTCGTGCGGTCCGGCGCGTTGCCGGTGGCGGTCCTGCAGTACACAGCCAAGACCGCTACAGGTGCCGATGGGCGCGTCGCGACTGTATGGACTGCTAACGGTCAGGTCGCCAACATCGCGTCCGGGGACGACGAGTCGCGCTACGCCAAGGCGGCCGGCCCGGGCGCGACGATCTTCCGCGAGCCTCAGGTCAATGCGTGGTACGCGTTGCGCGGCGACTCCGTCGTGCCGTTGAACGCGTCCGCGCGAGGCACTGTAGGCGCCGGTGTGTCCGTGTCCGCGTACCAACGGCTGGTGCACGCCAAGTACGCGGACAAGCAACCCGGTTCGCAGTACGCGAAGGACGGTGCCGCCGGTGGTTACGCACCGGAATCGGCACCAATACCAAGTTCACTCGGATGGCCTATCGGCGGGGGTTTGCTGGCCCTCGTCGTGATCGCCGGTCTCGTCATGACGAGGCGACGATCACTTAGGTGAGCTACGGCCATGCCCGCACCGCATAAAGTGCGGGCATGGCTGTGCATCTGACCCGGATCTACACCCGCGTCGGCGACGACGGGACCACCGCGCTCGTGAACGGATCACGCGTCCGCAAGACCGACGTGCGGCTGGCCGCGTACGCCGATGTCGACGAGACGAACTCCTCGATC
>CBIMJO010001541.1:0-2842 GCA_966244135.1 uncultured Actinocrispum sp.
TCCACCACGACTGTCCATTTCTCGGCGTAGTCCCCGTTCGGCAGGGTCACGTCGATGTCCTCGTGATGTGCGTTGAAACACAACAGGAACGAGGTGTCGGTGACCTGCTCGCCCCGCTGGTCCAGGTCCGCGATGCCCTCGCCGTTGAGGAACACCACGATGCACCGCCCGAAGCCGGACTCCCAGTCCTGCTCGGTCATCTCCTGCCCGCCCGGCGTGAACCACGCGATGTCGCGCAGCTCGTCGTCCTTGCGGATCGGCCGCCCGGCGAAGAACCGGCGGCGCCGGAACACCGGGTGCTCGCGGCGCATCCTGGTCAGCGCCGCGGTGAAACCCTTGAGGTCGTGGTAGTCCTCTGCCAGCTCCCAGTCCACCCAGGACAGTTCGTTGTCCTGGCAGTAGGCGTTGTTGTTGCCGTGCTGGGTCCGGCCGATCTCGTCACCGTTCAGCAGCATCGGCGTGCCCTGCGACAACAGCGTCGTCGCCAGCATGTTCCGCCTTTGCCGTGCCCGCAACGCGAGCACGTCGGCGTCGTCCGTCGGGCCCTCGACACCGCAGTTCCACGAACGGTTGTCGTCGGCGCCGTCGCGGTTGTCCTCGCCGTTGGCGATGTTGTGCTTGTCGTTGTACGACACCAGGTCGTTCAACGTGAACCCATCATGTGCGGTGACGAAGTTGATCGACGCGAACGGCCGCCGACCGTCGTCCTGATACAGGTCCGAGGAACCCGTGATCCGCGAAGCGAACTCGCCCAGGGTCGCCGGCTCCCCGCGCCAGAAATCGCGGACGGTGTCCCGGAACTTGCCGTTCCACTCCGTCCACAATGGAGGGAAGTTGCCGACCTGGTAGCCACCGGGACCGACGTCCCACGGCTCGGCGATCAGCTTGACCTGGCTGATCACCGGGTCCTGCTGCACGATGTCGAAGAACGCCGCCAGCCGGTCCACGTCGTAGAACTCCCGCGCCAGGGTCGCGGCGAGGTCGAACCGGAACCCGTCGACGTGCATCTCGGTGACCCAGTACCGCAACGAGTCCATGATCAGCTGCAACGTGTGCGGGTTCCGGACGTTCAGCGAGTTACCGGTACCGGTGTAGTCCATGTAGTACCGGCGATCCTCCTCGACCAGCCGGTAGTACGCGTCGTTGTCGATGCCGCGCATGGACAACGTCGGCCCGAGGTGGTTGCCCTCGGCGGTGTGGTTGTAGACCACGTCCAGGATCACTTCGATGTTCGCGTCGTGCAGATCGCGGACCATCGCCTTGAACTCCTGCACCTGGTTGCCCCGCCCGGCCGCGGAGTAGGCCGAGTGCGGCGCGAAGAAGCCGATCGTGTTGTAGCCCCAGTAGTTGCGCAGCCCGCGTTCGGCCAGCGCGTGGTCGGTGATGAACTGGTGCACCGGCATCAGCTCGACGGCCGTGACGCCGAGCTTGGTCAGGTGCTCGATGATCACCGGGTGCGCCAGGCCCGCGTACGTGCCGCGGATCTCCTCGGGCACGAACGGGTGCTGCAGTGTGAGACCCCGCACATGGGTCTCGTAGATCACCGACTCGTTGTACGGCGTCTTCGGGTGCCGGTCGTTGCCCCAGTCGAAGTAGGGGCTGACCACGACGCCCATCGGCACGTGCCCGATCGAGTCGGTGTCGCTGCGCCCGTCCGGGTCGCCGAACGGGTAGCTGAACAGCGACTCGTGCCAGTCGATGTTGCTGCCGGCCACCGCTTTCGCGTACGGGTCGAGCAGCAGCTTCTGCGGGTTGCACCGCAGGCCGCGCGACGGGTCGTAGGGACCGTGCACGCGGTACCCGTAAAGCTGCCCAGGACCGACCGTGGCGAGGTAACCGTGGTGCACGAAGCCGTCCACCTCGGGCAGCTTGATCCTGGTCTCCACGCCGTCGTCATCGAACAGGCACAGCTCGACGAATTCGGCCACCTCCGAGAACAGGGCGAAGTTGGTGCCGGCGCCGTCGTACGTGGCGCCGAGCGGGTAGGGGGATCCGGGCCAAGGCCGCACGCTCGCTCCTCGTGTTGCTTTGCGATGACCCTAGAGAAGGCCGGAACGGGCCCGGCAGGGGCACGCGGGTACGTCACGCAGGGTCAGCACCCGATCCCAGAGCGTGCACCACCCTCTGTACGCTGGCCTGCGAAAACAGGTCCTCGACCGGCACGGGGAGCGGAATTCGCCAGTTGGGGTACTCGTCCACGGTCCCCGGCAGGTTCGGCTGGCGGTGCTCCATCAGCGCGTCCGGCGGCGAGGTGAGCAGCAACGCGCTGCGAGCGCGCGTCAACAGAGCGTGCATGGCGACGACTACGTCCTCGTCCGAGGCGTCCGGCGAGTCGAGCACGCCCTCCTTGACCATGAACTCGATCAGGTCCTTGCGCTCGGCGGCGACCCGTGCGTACTCGGCGGGCACGTCGCCGACCAGGCCCAGCTCCGCGCGCACGCGGACGTTCTCGGCGGTCAGGAACCCGGCCGCGGTGGGCAGGTCGTGCGTGGAGATGCTGGCCATCGAGTGCGGTTCCCACGACTGGAGGGGCACGAACGGGTGACCTTCGGCCCGGTAGTCACGCTGGAAGTACAGGACGGCCGAGCTGAGCATGCCCCGTTCGTGCAGTGTTGTCGTGACGTGCGGCTGCACCGTGCCCAGGTCCTCGCCGACCACGACGGCGTTGTGCCGGTGCGCCTCCAGGGCGAGGATCCCGAGCATCGCCTCGGAGTCGTAGTGCACGTACGTGCCCCGGCTCGGCGGCTCGCCCGGCGGGATCCACCACAGCCGCCACAACCCGGCGACGTGGTCCACCCGGATGCCGTCCGCGTGCCTCAGGACACTGCGTAAAACCTCGATG
>CBIMJO010001542.1:0-2838 GCA_966244135.1 uncultured Actinocrispum sp.
GTGCCGACGACGGCGGGGACGGGGGCGGAGGCGACGCGGAACGCGGTGATCGGGTGGCCGGAGAAGCGGGTCAAGGCGAGTTTGCGGAGCGAGCTGCTGATGGCGCGGGTGGCGGTGATCGACCCGGAACTCGGGGTGGATCACCAGGCTGGTGGTGCCGACGTGGTGGATGTTCATGGCGATGTCGATCTCGTCGTCGAACCGGCCGGGGCGCAGGTAGCGCAGCCGCGACTCGGCGACCACGAGGTCGTCACCCTTCTCGGTCATCTCCTGGTAGGTGACGACCTGCTCCCGCCACAGCTCGGTGAGGGCGACGTCGTAGTAGAAGAGGTAGTGGGCGTTGAAGACCACGCCCTGCTGGTCGCATTCGCTGTAGCGGACCCTCAGCCGGTGTACGAACATGCGCCCATTCTCACGTGATCGCGTACGCGCGGGTGGTGAACGTGGACATTCCCCGCACGGCCGGGGGTGCGGCGAAGAACCGGAAGCCGCTGGGCGGCAGGCTGCCGAGGTTGGTCAGGTGCTCGGCGATCGGGATGCCGGCGTCGAGCAGGACGGTGTGTGCGGGGCGTTCGCCGTCCTTGGCGTCGTCGACGTTCATCGAGTCGATACCGACCAGGGCGACCTGCTGCTCGACCAGGTACTCGGCGGCTTGCCGGGTGAGGAACGGGTGCTCGCCGTTGATGTAGGTGCCGGTGCCCCAGTGTTCGTCCCAGCCGGTCTGGACCAGGACGGCCTTGCCGGCGACTTCGAGGGGCAGCAGGAGTTCCCTGGTGATGGCCCGGATCCCGGGGGCGCGCAGCACGATCCCCTCCAGGTCGACGAGTTTGCCCAGCGGCAGCCGGCTGAGATCCTCGCGGCCTTCGAACCGGTGGCCGGGAGCGTCCACATAGGTCCCGGTGTTGGCGACCATCTGGATCTGCTGGATGGTGAAGGCGGTGCCCTCGGCGTACTTGCCTTGGGAGGCCTCGAAGGACATCCAGTCGGTGATGGTGGGCGCGGGCAGCCCGGTGTGCGTGATCATGCCGTCGTGCACGGTGTGGCTGAGATCGATGATCCCCCGCCTGGAAGGTCCACTTTGGACGTTCCGGGACCCCTTGTGCGGCTCCTCGATGAGGGTCTTGCCGGAGATGGTGACGGTGCCGACCATCAGCAGTCCCAGGTGCCGCACGAAGAGTTCGCCCAGCGCGTCGTCGCCGATGTCCTCGCCGGGGATGTCGAGCCGGAACTCCCGGGCGCTGAGCCCGCCGCCGTTCGCGAACGTGACCTCGGCATCGAACTGAACCCGCCACTCACTCATACCCGAGACCCTAGGATCACCGAATGTCCCGAAGCTACTGGGATTCCCAGGCCGCGACGTTCGACACAGCCCCGGACCACGGCTTGACAGCGCCGGAGACCCGCCAAGCCTGGGCAGACCTCCTGCTTCCCCTGATCCCCGCAGCCGCCGTAGTCGCCGACATCGCCTGCGGCACCGGCACCCTCACGGAGCTGTTGGCCAGAGCGGGCCGCACAGTCCACGCCTTCGACTACTCCCCGAAAATGATCGCCGCCGCCCGCGCCAAGTCAGCGAACCTCCCGGCGACCTTCACCATCGCCGACGCCACAACCCCGCCCTACAGAAGGAAAACGTTCGACATCGTGCTGGCCCGCCACATCCTCTGGACCCTCCCCGACCCCAGGACGGCCATCGCCAACTGGACCGCCCTCCTGAAGCCCACGGGAACCCTGATCCTCATCGAAGGCCACTGGCACACCGGAGCGGGAATAACAGCGAAAGAATGCCAATCCCTAGTCCGCACAACAAGAAAAGAAGCCACCATCCACCCCCTCACCAACCCGGCCCTCTGGGCCACCCCAACAACGGACGACCGCTACCTCCTCCTCAGCCCCCACTAACCCCGCCACCACACACAGAAGCCAGCCGACCAAGCCTGACACCTATCCTTGATCAGGCACGCTTATACGCCAGCTGCCCGTTAGACGATGTGAAGGCCCCGCGACCCCGGCCCTAGAAGCCAACCCACCGTGGGGGTCCGGGGCTTGCCCCCGGGGTGGGGCGTGGGGGCTCCGCCCCCAAAAAGCAAAACGATCCGATGGGCCCGCGCTCTCTGCGGGCACACCTCTCCCAGAGGATCGTCGGGATGACAGGATTTGAACCTGCGACCCTCCGCTCCCAAAGCGGATGCGCTACCAAGCTGCGCTACATCCCGTGTCCCACCACCAACCGGGGGTGGCACGTGCACAGAGCTTATCGCGACCCGCTACCCTTATTTCGCACCCACCCCCACGGTGGGTGCACGCGGGTGTAGCTCAATGGCAGAGCCCCAGCCTTCCAAGCTGGTCATGCGGGTTCGATTCCCGTCACCCGCTCAAATGGTAAAGCCCCAGGTCACGCTAGGTTTACTAGCGACCTGGGGCGTTGTCGTAACTGCCGCTTGACGCGGTTCGTGCCAGATTCGTGCCAGATGGCCTCAGACCTACCGCCCAGCGTCCGCAGCGACCGCCGTACCTGTCATTCCCCCGTCACTCGTATATCCGCTGGTCAGAGCCTCCGAAGTGACAGAGTGACAGGTGTGACATCACTCCTCAGTCTCCGGTGTCACCGGCCGCCCGTCGCCAGCCGCGTCCTCGCCTGCCCTCCGAGCCTCCTCAATCACAGCGTCCAGGGCTTGGGCGATGCGGCGGTCCCGCTCGCTGGTCGCGTGCTGGTAGTGTCCCGCGCCTGAAATTTCGAGTCTAAATGTCTAGGTTGTTGTTTGGTGGTGGGAGGAGCGATCTTCGCGAGGTAGCTGGCGAGGGAGTGGAGGATCTCGTCGGCGGTTTTGGTCCAGGTGA
>CBIMJO010001543.1:0-2836 GCA_966244135.1 uncultured Actinocrispum sp.
CGGCCGGTGTCGTGCTCGCGGTGTTCGCCGGATCGTTGGCGCTGGCCATGTTCCCGAGCGTCGAGGACCAGATCGGTTACAGCAACGGCAGGTTCCGCGATGGCGTGTACGTGGCGCAGGGCGCTGGCCTGACCGACGAGCAGGTCAACGGCCTGCGGTCGGACCTGAGCCAGCGCGGGGTCAACGCGCCGGTCGTGGCGGTCACCGAGGGCTCGATCGGCACCAGCACCCGCGAGTCGACCAGCGCGATGATGATGACCTGCACGGACGCCAGCAAGGTGCTAGGCGCGCGGTTCGACAGCTGCCGCCCGGGCCCGGCGATCTACGTTCCGCAGGCGCAGGCGGTGGACGCGACCAGGCTGAAGTTCCGCGCGTACTCGGTGCCGGACATGCCCGAGGACGGCCTGCCGCTGCCCGCGGCCGTGTCGGTCCGCGAGTACCAGCCGACCGGCGGGTTCCAGGGGATCCTGATCGACCCGTCGCTGTTCCCGGGGATCAACAGTGCCGACACCGTCGCGGTGGTGACCTCGCCACAGAACCAGGAGATCGTGCACACCCTGCTGGTGCGCAACCTGCCCGGGGTCTCGTTGTACAGCAACGAACGCTACGACGCCCGGGCCGACACCCTGTCCGGCGACCTGCGCCGGGCGACGCTGCTCGGGCTCTCGATCGCGACCGTGCTCGGCGGGGTGAGCGCGGCCGTCGCGTCGGCCGGGTCGGTGGTGGACCGCCGCCGGACGTTCGGCGCGCTGATCGCGGCCGGGACCCCGGTGCGGGTGCTGACCAAGGCGCTGCGGCGGGAGGCGATGCTGCCCGCGCTCGTCGCCACGGTCGGCGCGGGCCTGGCCGGGGTGCTGGTCGGGTCGGGCCTGCTGACCCTGATCCAGGGCCATTTGGCACTCAACCCGTGGATCCTCACACCCGTCGTACTGGGTGTGGTGGTCGCGTTGATCGCGGCGGCGGCCTGCGGGCCGGTGCTGCGCAGGATCACCGCGCGGGACTACTCCGACGAGTAGTCCCGGTCCGGCCCTGGACGGTGCCCCCTTGCCGTCCAGGGCCGTCCGATCATCCCGCGTGGGTGTGGGTGGTCCACCGGTCACAGGGCGTCGAGTAGAAAGAGGGCATGAGCAAGTCGGTACCGCGGACCCCCACCCTGGAGGACGTCGCACGGGTGGCCGGCGTGTCCCGCGCGACCGTGTCCCGCGTGATCAACGGCATCCGCAACGTCGACCTGGAGATCCAGGAGACGGTCCGCAAGGCGATCCAGTCCACCGGGTACATCCCGAACCAGGCGGCGCGGTCGCTGGTGACCCGGCGGGCGGGCACCATCGCGCTGGTGATGTCCGGGGCGGGTGTGGAGGGGGAGCAGTTCGCCAAGGAGGCGTTCGCGGACCCGTTCTTCGGCCGGGTGGCCGGCGGGGTGGTCGCGTTCCTGCGGACCCAGGGTGTGCACCCGGTGCTCATGCTCGCCGAGACCCGCAAGGCGCGCGGCGACGTCCTCGACTTCCTGCGGCGGGGCAACGCCGACGGCGCGCTGATGGTGTCGACCCACCCCGAGGACCCGTTGCCGGGCATGCTGCTCGAACACAACCTCCCGGTCGTCCTGTTCGCGCGTCCGGCCCGCCCGACACCCATCAGCTACGTGGACCTGCACCACGACGCCGGCGGTGTCCTGGCGGCAGACCACCTCGTGGCCCGCGGTTGCCAGAAGATCGTCACCATCTGCGGCCCCCTCGACGTCCCGGCGGCGCAGGACCGGCTGACCGGCTTCCGCGAAACCCTGACGGCCCACGGCCACACCTACATCCCGATCGCGGAGGGCGACTTCACCCAGCAGAGCGGAGAAGCGGCGATGACCCGCCTGCTTTCGGACCACCCGGACCTCGACGGGGTGTTCGCGGCCAACGACCTGATGGCCCACGGAGCCGTGCTGGTCCTGCAGAAATCCAACCGCCGCGTCCCCGACGACGTGGCGGTGGTCGGCTTCGACGACAGCCCACCCGCACTGGCCAGCCGCCCCCGCCTGACCACCGTGCGCCAGCCGGTGGAGGACATGGCGGCGGAAATGGCCCGCATCCTCCTGGCCCACATCGAAGACCCCGACCAACCCCCCAGATCAGTGATCTTCGACCCCACCCTCATCCTCCGCGAATCCGCCTGACCCCCACCCAAACCACGACCGCGGCACTGTGGACAACCGGTAGCCAGATGATCTTGCCGCGCCAGAATTGTCGGTGCGCCTCGGTACGCTGGATTTCGGGGGGCCGGAGGCAAGCGCGCGGCAACGCCCACCACCGCGCCGCGCGCCCGGGGAGTGGACCACCATCTCGGCGATCAAACCGACGCTCTCGCCAGTAAGCCGCCGCTCCGGGCTTACGCACCGCGTCCACCGCTTGCGAACAGTCGCCTCGGCGCCCGCCCACCGAACTGCTACCCGGCGAACAGACAGCCAGTTCGGCCAGTAAACCGCCGCACCCGTGCAGGAGCCACCCACTGCCGCCCGCGCACAGTTCGCGTCGGCGCCCACATCCGCTGCCCAGCTGACAGACCGCCATTCCGGCTGGCGACCGCGCCCCCGCGAACAGATCGCCAGTCCGGCTGGCGAATCGCCGCTCGGCTGGCGGCCGTCGCCCGGCGAACCACGGTGGCCCTGGTTCACAGACCGTCGCCCGCTGGCGACGGCCACCCTGGCGAACAGGCCACCAGTCCGGCTGGTGAACCATCGCAAGCGACTCCGGCTCGCAGACTGTCGCGCGACTGGCGACGGCCACCCTGCGAACAGATCGCCGCTCGCCTGGCAAACCGCCGCTCGCCTGGCAAACCGCCGCTCGCCTGG
>CBIMJO010001544.1:0-2834 GCA_966244135.1 uncultured Actinocrispum sp.
TCCACCAGACGCCACGGGCAGCTGATCCACGCGCGCCCCGACTTGTTGCGGTAGGAGCCGTTGGCCGTGCTCCCGTGCGCCCAGACCGTCTGATCGAGCTCATCGTCGACGCGCCGGTTGTACTCATCAGTCGCTTCGCGCGTCGGCTCCATCGCCGTGAGCCCGCGCTCGACCAGGTACTGCAGGCTCTCCACGACGTAGTGAACGTGCTCCTCGCTGGTGACGTTGTGCCCGCCGCCGTGGTTGGGCGCGGCGTTCGGGCCCGCCGTGACGAAGAAGTTGGGGAAGCCGGGCACGGTGATCCCCAGGTAGGCCCGCGGGTTCTGGTCGGCCCATTCATCGGCCAGCTTGACGCCGTCGCGGCCCACCACATCGAGGAAGCCCAGGTATTCGAGCTTGAAGCCGGTGGCCCAGATGATGACATCGGCCGGGAGGAACTCCCCCTCGGTCGTCACGACTCCGTCCGGCCGGATCTCCCGGAACGACGCCGCGTGCACCGCCACGTTGTCCCGCTTGACGGCCTCGAAGAACCCGGGATCCTTCACGATCCGTTTCGCGAACGGCGGGAAGTCCGGCGTCAGCTTCGCCTTCAAGTCGGGGCGATCGGCGAAACTCCGGTCCAGGTAGTCGAGGCAGACCTGCATCAGCGCGTCGTTCGCCGGCGAGGCCGACACGTGGGTGGCATACCACTCCTGGTCGATCCGGGGGATGGCCCAGCCCTTGTCGGCGGCCCACCAGTACGTCTTCACCCGGAACCATTGATGGAAGTACGGGATGTTCTCCAGCGCCCACCGCATCCCGTCGGGGACCTCCGCGCTGACCTTGCGTTCCGGGATGACCCAGTGCGGCTGGCGCATCACGACGTCGAGCGACTCGACCTCGTCGGCGATGCTCGCGACCACCTGCACCGACGTGCAGCCGGTGCCCAGGACGACCACGCGTTTGCCGCTCAGGTCCACATCGGACCGCCATTCGGCGGTGTGCATCATCTCGCCCGCGAAGGTGTCCTTCCCAGGGATGTCCGGGATCGACGCGCCGTTGAGCACCCCGGTCGCCGTGACGACGGCGTTGGCCTGGTACGTCCGCGTCACGCCGTCTTCATGCACGGTGACGTTCCAGATCTGCTCGTCCTCCAGCCACTCGCAGCCGAGGACTTTGGTGGAGAACGAAATGTTGGGGTAGAGGTCGTACTTCTCGGCGACACCGTGCAGGTAGTCCAGGTACTCGGGCCCCGTCGGGTAGTACTTCGACCACCGCGGGTTGACCTCGAACGAGTAGGAGTAGAAGTGGCTCGGCGTGTCGACGGCGGCGCCGGGGTAGACGTTGCGCGACCAGGTTCCGCCGAGGTCGTCGCGTTCTTCGAAGACCCGGTAGCGGAAGCCCGCCTCGCCGAGCTTGATCGCGGCGTTGAGCCCGATCATGCCGGCGCCGATCACGGCGACGGTGAAGTCCTCTGGTGGCTTGCGGGCCCGGCTCACGACGGGTTGCGCGGGTTCGAAGCCACCTTGCTCACGCAGGTGCGGAACGTACTCGGCACCGACGCTGTCGGCCACGCAGACCTCGGTCATCCGACGGAACAGGTCGTCATCGGGCACGGTGATCCGCGGAGTCAGCGAGCCGCCCAGGAGATTCCGCGCCCGGTCGCGAACCTCGGCGGCGACCTCCGCGGGGTACTCCCCCATGATCACTGTGTCGCCGAGCTTGGCCGCGAATTCGTCGACGAGGCCGGTGTCGCCGGTGAGGTGCACCAGTGCCATGAGCAGGGCGCCGGGTTCGGCGACGTCGATCGCGGCGCCCAAGGCTTCCTGGTCGACGTCGGTCACCGGGGATACGACATGGGTGGGCTGGTCCGGGCGGATCACAGTCATCGGTTACCGGTTCCTTCGGAAGAATGGGGGCTCAGCCGTGCGCCGCGACGGCGGGCGGCAGGGTCATCGGACGGGCGCCACGGCCGCGAAGCCGGGTCACCCCCGAGGCCGCGTACCAGATGTCCATCGCGGCCATCCGGACGGCGGCGACGGCTTTCTCGACGGGCATGGTCCCGGCGGGACCGCTGAGGGAAACGGCGGCGCCCAGCTCGGCTTCGGCGGGGCCGATCGCAGCGGCGACCGCGGTGATTCCCGCGGTGCACCACTGGGTGTCGACCGCCACCCCGCCACGCTCGCGGACCTGGTCCAGGTCCCGTCGCAGCTGCGGCAGGCCGCGGATCCCGTGGGAACTCGCCGCGGCCGAGAAGGTCAGTTCCGGCCAGGCCGATTCGCCGAGCTGCGCGAGCAACGCGCGTCCGGCCGCCGAATGCACCGCGGATTGCCGGCCTCCCGGGCACCACGCCGGCTCCGTCTCGGCGCGGGTGCCGATGCGTTCGAGGTGCAGGACGTCCGCGGACACGCGCACACTCAGGTGGGCGGTCAGGCCGGTGGAGCGGTGGAGCGCGTGCAGGAACGGCAGCGCGGCCTGGTGAGCCCGGTCCCGCCGGACAACCTGGGAGCCGAGCTCGAACATGCGGAGGCCGAGGCCGTACTGGAAGCCGTCCCGGTGCACCCAGCCCAGGTCGACCAGCCGCTGCAGGATCCGGTGCGCCGACGAGCGCGGCAGGTTGGCCAGCCGCGAGATCTGGGCCAGCGTCAGCCGGGGATGACCGTCGAAGGACTGCAGCAGCGACGCCACCCTGTCGATCATCGCGGTGGGCGTCTCCTGGCTCCGAGCCGTCGTCATCGTCACCTCCGGCACCGTTGCCTGCCTTGCACATTATGCCAACTTGGCACAAACTGACATGCGTGAGCGTAGCCGCGGGAGTCACCCCTGTAAACCAACCGCCGGGAATTTCCGCGGAC
>CBIMJO010001545.1:0-2834 GCA_966244135.1 uncultured Actinocrispum sp.
GGGGGGGGGGGGGGGTGTTGTGGGGGGGGGGGGCGGGGCGTCGCGCCGGCCCCCCACCTCCGGAAGCGCTCGCCCGGAGGCGAGCGAAAGAATTTCTGCTCCGCTATGTAGATGTCAATGAACCGCGCCGGCCCATCCGGAAATGGGCGGCGTCCAGTGCACGTACAATTGTTTTCGGGCATGCTGAATAGAGAAAGCCGCCCGGATCGGTTTCCCGATGGGCGGCTCCCTGGACATGACGAGATCTACGTCATGGCGGGGAGCCCGGCATCGCTTTTTCCTGCCGGTGCAACGGCTTCCGGTGGTCGTCGGACGGACGCACGGCGACGGGCGCGACGGCGGCACGGCGCCGCTGCGCGTCTCGTTCACGCATGTTCGTCATGACGTCCCCTTCGATCGGTACCCATTCATAGTGTCCTATTGCCCGACGGGCGTCAACGATATTTCCACAATCCCGCACAGCCCACCTGAAACGCCAGTCGAGTTCTTCCCGGCCGCGGAACGCATCTCTACCAGTGGTCCGGCAACCAGCCGTCGCAACTGACCGCCAAGCTGCTCAACGTCCAAACCGGACAGTCCACAGTGGAGGACCGCAGCTGGTCACCGGCGGGATCGACATCACCCTGCCGTAGAACGGGAACCGAGCCGGAAGGCGGTCGCATTCCGGCTCGTTCGGTCAGTGTTCGCCGGTCCGCCGGACCTCATGACCGGCCGGCCGGTAGGTGAGCAGCAGAACCCCGGGCGTGATCTCAGTCGTGTCGACGAGGTCGAGGTTCGCCCGCTCGCTGCCGGCGAACAGGTTCCCGCCCTTCCCCAGCAGAACCGGGTGCAGCAGGATCCGGTACTCGTCGAGGAGATCGTGCTCCAGCAACGTCCGGATCAGCGCCGGTCCGCCATACGCGACCAGATCCCGGCCGGGTTCCTGCTTGAGCTTGGCCACCCCCTCCGCGACATCGCCGCCCCCGATCAGCTGGGAGTTCTCCCAGGTCAGGTCGGTGAGCGCGGTCGAGGCGACGTGCTTGGCCATACTGTTGATCTTGCCGGCGTAGCCGAGCGTCCGCGCCGGCCAGATCGCGGCGAACAGCTCGTACGTCCGGCGGCCCAGGAGCAGCCCGTCGCTGCCGGCCAGCAGGTCCGAGTGGTACCGGACCAGTGGCCCGCTGTCGTACGGGGCCGCCCACTCCTGGAGGTGGTCCACCTTTCCGTCCAGTGTCATGTAGACCGAGACGATCACCTTGCGCATGCTGTGTCTCCCTTGGTGCGGACTTCACCGGTACATACCCGGCGGCTCGCGGCGGCTCATCGCTCGCGCGGCGATGAGTTCGGGGACACTCGCCAGTACATATCGGTGTGCGTGATGGAGGACGAGTGACGACCAGCGAGGACTTCGCGGTGCGGGCCGGCCCGTTCCGGCCGGAGCTGCTGGCGCACTGCTACCGGCTGCTCGGCTCGGTGCACGACGCCGAGGACCTGCTGCAGGAGACCATGCTGCGTGCCTGGAAGGCCTACGAGCGGTACGACCCGAGCCGTGCGGGGCTGCGCACCTGGCTCTACCGGATCGCCACCAACGCCTGCCTGACCGCGCTGGAGCAGCGCAGCCGCCGCCCGCTGCCGACCGGCCTGGGCGCGCCGTCGAGCGACGACCCCGACCAGCCGCTGGTGCGTGGCGAGGAAGTGCCGTGGTTGCAGCCGATCCCGGACGCGATGGTCGGCGACCCGGCGGACGTGCTGTGCGCGCGGGGCTCGTTGCGGCTGGCCTTCGTTGCCGCGCTGCAGTTCCTGCCCGCCCGGCAGCGGGCCGTGCTCATCCTGCGCGAAGTGCTGGACTGGCCGGCCGCCGACGTGGCCTCAGCGTTGGACATGACGACCGCGGAGGTGAACAGCGCCCTGCAACGGGCGAGGGCGCGGATCACCGAAGCGGGACTGAGCGAGGACCTGGTCGGCGAGCCTGCCGATCCCGGCGACCGCGCTCTGGTCGAACGGTATGCGGTCGCGTTCGAGAACGCCGACCTGGCCGCGCTGGAGAAGCTGCTGGCCGAGGACGTCGTGCTGGAGATGCCGCCGTTCACCACCTGGTACTCCGGCCGCGAGCAGTACATCCGGTTCATGGCAAGGGTTTTCACCCTACGCGGGGCGAGCTGGCGGATGGTCCCGGCGCACGCCAACACACAACCGGCGCTGGCCGCGTACGTCCGCGCCCCGGATGGCGCCTACCTGCTGCACACCCTTCAGGTCTTCACCGTCACCGGCGAGGGGATCAGCCGCACCACTGCCTTCCAGGACCGGGACGTGTTCCAGGCGTTCAGCCTGCCCGCCCGGCTCGAATCGGCCAACCGTGTATGACTCGGCCGCATCGCTGAACTGTGACGGGTCACACCGCCGGGTTAGAGTCAGCGAATGGGCACAGAGGCTCTCGTCACCCCGGTTCCGCCGGACCAGCGTGAGCTTTTGGAGAAGATGCTGTCCCGGCTGCCGGAGTTCGCCGACCGGCTGGCCAGGCTGCTGAGCGAGCAGGACGAGTTCTACCAGCAGGTGGAGAAGGTCGCGCCGGACGAGCTGCGGCAGGTCTGCCGGGCGAACCTGAAGCGCGCGCTGACCGCGTTCGCCGACGGCCGTGAACTGCCGCTGGACGCGGCCCGCAAGACCGGGCAGGCGCAGGCACGGCAAGGCATTCCGCTGACCGCGGTGCTCCGGGCGTTCCGGATTGGTGGGATGTTCGTCTACGAGGCGCTGCTCGGGCTGGCAGGCCCCGGATACATCAGCCCCACGCAAACGGCCGCGATGAGTTCCACCGTCTGGCGCACCATCGACCTCTCTTCGGACGCACTGACCAC
>CBIMJO010001546.1:0-2829 GCA_966244135.1 uncultured Actinocrispum sp.
TCGTCCCGTCCGTGGCCTATGACGCGGGCCTGAGCCTGCTCGCCGTTGTGCCCGTCGCGTCGGTGGTTCTGCTGATATCGCTGGGCGGCAGCCAATGGCTGGTGCTGCGGCGGCTGGTGGTGCACGCGGCTCGCTGGATCTTCGCCACGGCGGCGGCGTGGGTGCTGGGACTGGTGGTGTTCATGGCGTTCGCAATGCCGTTGTGGCAACCGGGTCAGCCGATCTGGCTGCTCGTGGTCATCGGTGCCGGTGGCGGGCTGCTGATGGCGGCGACGTCCTCGGCGGTCACCGGCTGGGCACTGCGCTGGGTGGTGTGACAGGGCCGAAGGTCCCGGCACTTGCGGGTCTTGTCCCGAAGATCGGCATGCGCATGTCCCTGCCGCGGACGTCTTGTGACGTCAACACTCGCAAGGGAAAGGACATTCGTGGAAAGGATGCCAGTCGTGAAAGCAGCCGTGGTCACCCAGCTTGGCGCGTCGTTGGAGATCCAGGACATCCCGGCCGGGCGGCCAGGCCCGGGACAGGTTCTGGTGCGGATGGAGGCCTCGGGCCTGTGCCACACCGACATCCACGCCGCGCACGGCGACTGGCCGGTGAAGCCGAACCCGCCGTTCGTCCCCGGACACGAAGGCGTCGGGATCATCGAGGCCGTCGGTACCGGGGTGGACGCCGAGAAGATCGGGCAGCGAGTGGCCGTCCCGTGGCTCGGGCACGCGTGTGGCGAGTGCTCCTACTGCGTGTCCGGCTGGGAGACGTTGTGCGAGCAGCAACTCAACACCGGGTATCTCGTGGACGGTTGCTACGCCGAGTACACCCTGGCCGACAGCCGTTACGTGGTGCGGGTTCCGGACGGAGTGTCCTCCGTGGACGCTGCGCCGCTCACCTGTGCCGGGGTGACCACGTACAAGGCGGTCAAGGTGGCGAACGTCAGGCCCGCGGAGACCGTCGCAGTGTTCGGCATCGGCGGCCTGGGGCACCTGGCCCTGCAGTACGCGCGGATCGCCGGTGGCTTCACCATCGCGGTCGACGTCGAGGACAGCAAGCTCGACCTCGCACGGGAACTGGGCGCCGACCACACGGTCAACGCCCGCACCACCGACCCGGTGGCGGCCATCCAGGAACTGGGCGGCGCCGACGTGGCGATCGCGCTGGCGGCCTCGCCGCGCAGCTTCGAGCAGGCCTTCGCCTCGCTGCGCCGCGGCGGCCGTCTGGTGTGCGTGGCCCTGCCCGCCGACGGCACGATGACCGTGCCGATCTTCGACACCGTGCTCAAGGGCATCTCGGTGATCGGCTCGATCGTGGGCACCCGCCAGGACCTGGCCGAGGTGTTCCAGCTGCACGCGGCGGGCCGGACCAGGGTCGTCACCGAGACCCGCAAGCTCGAGTCGGTGAACGAGTGCTTCGACGAGGTCCTCGGCGGCCGGGTGCCCGCCCGGCTGGTCTTCGAGTTCTGACACCCGGGAGGGCGTGATGTACAACCCCACTGTCGATTCGGTGATGACCCGCGATCCCTGGACGGTCACGCCGGACACCGATTTCAAGACCATTGTGGACCTGTTGGCGGACAAGAAGATCAGTGCGGTCGCGGTGGTCGCCCACGACGGCATGCCGATCGGTGTGGTGTCCGAGGCGGATCTGCTGCGCAAGCAGGAGAACGACGGCTCCGGGGAGGAGCCGGGGTTGTTCACCGGCAAGGAGACCCGCCGGAAGCTGCGCAAGGCCACCGCGGTCAAGGCCAGGGACCTGATGACCGCGCGGGTCTACGCGGTGGCGCCGAACGAGTCCCTGACGTTCGCCGCCCGTGAGCTGGCCCGCCGCGGCGTGCGCCGGCTGTTCGTCGTCGACAACGGCAAGCTCGTGGGCGTGGTGTCCCGGCGGGACCTGCTCGCGGTGTTCCGCCGGTCCGATGAGGACATTCAGCGCGAGGTCATGCAGGAGGTCCTGATCCGCACGCTGTGGGCGGATCCCGCCTCGGTCACCGTGAGTGTCGAGAACGGCGTGGTGACGCTGCTGGGCATGCTGGAACGCAAGTGCGAGGTCGAGATCGCCGGCCGGCTGGTGCCGAAGGTGCCCGGCGTGGTCGAGGTCCGCAACCGGATGGGGTACGTGTGGAACGACATGCCCGAACGGCAACGCACCTGACCGCGGCACCGTACCTGGTCACTCCGCGGGAAACGCTACGGCGGTGGGGAACCGACCCGTCGCGCGGGCTGACCGCGGGGCAGGTCGAGCACAACCGGGCCGAGTTCGGCCCGAACACCCTGCCCGTGGCGGGCGACGGCGGCGCGCTTCGCAGGCTGCTCCGGCAGATCCACGATCCGCTGGTGTACGTGCTGCTGGCGTCCGCCGTCGTCACCCTGAGCATGGCGCAGATCGTCGACTCCTGCGTGATCCTGGGCGTGGTCGTGCTCAACGCGGTGATCGGCTACGTCCAGGAGTCCCGCGCGAGGTCCGCCCTGGACGCACTGTCCCAGATGGTCCGGGTGGACACCGTGGTCGTCCGGGACGGCACGGCCGTGAAACTGCCCGCCGAACAGCTCGTGCCCGGTGATCTGCTGCTCCTGCAGGCCGGGGACAAGGTCGCGGCCGACGCGCGGCTGGTGGCCGCCGACTCGCTGGAGGTGGACGAGTCCGCGCTGACCGGTGAGTCCGTGCCGGTGGCGAAGGACGAGGACGCGCTGCTGCCCGAGGCGACCGTGCTGGCCGACCGCGTGACCATGGTCCACTCGGGCACGGTGGTCACCCGCGGGTCGGGCCGGGGTGTTGTCGTGGCCACGGGCGAGGACACCGAGCTGGGCCTGGTCGGCAAGCTGACCGCGGCCGCACACG
>CBIMJO010001547.1:0-2826 GCA_966244135.1 uncultured Actinocrispum sp.
GGTGCGAACCGCCTATCCCTAGTTGAACTATTGAACTTTTGGTTGCCTGGCAGTGGTGGGGACGGTTCCACTCGATCTTGTGACGCTGGCCGATGCTTGGCAGCGGGCCCCACCCCGGCATGGCGGGCGCGGTGGGAGGCCCGGCATCGGCCAGCGCCCGCTCGTCCTGGTCGGCCGGTGGGGGCACCACAGTGGGCCCGGGCAGCGGGTCGGCAGGCGGGAGCACGGGAGACCATGCCGACCGTGCCGGGCATGCCGTGGCATCGGCCAGGTCCATCGTGGACGAGCGGGTCCAGCGGCGGCACGGCGGGAACTACCCGCCCATGCCGGTTGTGCTTGCCGCGTCAGTCATCCGTGCGGCCGAGCTCGACGTTCTCCAGGACGCCCAGCGCGTCCGGCACCAGGACGGCGGCCGAGTAGTAGGCGCTGACCAGGTAGGAGATGATCGCCTTCTCGTTGATGTTCATGAACCGCACCGACAGGCCCGGCTGGTACTCGTCCGGCAGACCGGTCTGGTGCAGGCCGATCACGCCCTGGTTCTGCTCGCCCACCCGCATCGCCATGATCTGCGTGGTGCGCGTCCTGGTGACCGGGATCTTGTTGCACGGCAGGATCGGCAGGCCGCGCCAGGACGGCACCTGGTGGCCGTTGATGTCCACACTGGCCGGGTAGATCCCGCGCCTGTTGCACTCCTGGCCGAACGCGGCGATCGCGCGCGGGTGGGCCAGGATGTAGCTCGGGTCCTTCCACACGGTGGCCAGCAGCTCGTCCAGGTCGTCCGGGGTCGGCGGGCCCGTCCGGGTCGGGATGCGCTGCTTGAGGTCGGCGTTGGCCAGCAGACCGAACTCGCGGTTGTTGACGATCTCGTGTTCCTGGCGCTCGCGCAGGGCCTCGATGGTCAGCCGCAGCTGCTGCTCCGTCTGGTTCATCGGCTGGTTGTAGAGGTCGGCCACCCTGGTGTGCACCCGGAGCACGGTCTGGGCGACGCTCAGCTCGTATTCCCTGGGCCGCAACTCGTAGTCCACGAACGTGCCCGGCAGATCCGGTTCACCATCGTGACCGGACGCCACATCGATCTCCGCCTCACCATGCGCGTTCTGCGGTTTGACCGGGTTGGCGAGGTAGGACTCGACATGTGCGCGCAATTCATCGGACTGGTCGACCAATTCCTGGAACGCCCGCCTCGACAATGCCAGAATTGTCGACGGCGTGACGGCCTTGGCCGTCCACTCGAAGATGCTCTGCTCCTGGGTGAGCGCGTCGTCACCGAAGAAGTCGCCGTCGACCAGGGTGCCCAGCACGGTCTGGTCGCCGTACTCGCCGGTGCCGATCTTGTTGACCTTGCCGTGCGCCAGCACGTACACCGCGTCGGCCTGGTGGCCGAACTCGGCGATCACGTCACCGGGGGCGTACTCGCGCTGCTCGAACCGGCCGGCCAGGGCGGTCAGCACGTCCAGGTCCTCGTCCTCGAACCCGCGCAGGACCGGCAGTTCCACCAGGTCGGGGGCGACCACCTGGACGTTCGCGCCGGTGTTGGTCACCGCGACCCGGCCGTCGCCGACCGAGTAGCTCAGCCGCCGGTTGACACGGTACGCGCCGCCCTGTGCCTGCACCCAGGGCAGCACCCGCAGCAGCCACCGGGACGTGATGCCCTGCATCTGCGGGACGGACTTGGTGGTCGTCGCCAGGTTCCGCGCGGCCGCGGTGGCGAGACTCTGCTGGGGGTTCTCAACACCGGGATTCGACTCCACCGTGTCGGTCACAACGCGCCGCCATTCCTATTCGTGTGGGTGGGTGAAAAAGACATGGGGATACCGCATTTTGGCTGGGAAATTCTCCGGCGTCACTGTGCCGGATCGAAGTCATTGTGCCGGATCGAATACCGTGCCGGTCGAATGTTGCGGTGCTTTCCGGATGATCGAAGTTCGTCAGGTGCCTCAACGGAGGCTAGCACCGGCTTTGGTGCGGGACAGTCACCCAAAAGCGTGCCCCGGGCAGTGGAAAACAGTCATGCGGTGACGTGCGTTTTTCACTGTGGGGACAGGGAAAACGAACTGAGGGTGGGTGAGTGTGATCGGCGTTCACCCAACCGCATCATGTCGTTGCGACATACGTGTGTACGCACGCGTGCTTGTGGAGCCTGCCACTGCTCCATCCGGGTCAGCAACTGTTCGGCCGTGCTGGCCTGTCAGAACGCCAGCAAGCCCAGAACGGCGTTCGCCATCGCCGCCGGGTCGCCGTCCGACGGCCGCAGCACCAGCTCGGCGGACACCGGTGGCTCGTACGGGTCGTCCACGCCGGTGAACCCGCGGATCTCACCGGCCCGTGCCTTGGCGTACATCCCTTTGGGGTCGCGCTGTTCGCAGGTCTCCAGGGGAGTGTCCACGAAGACCTCCAAGAACGACAGGCCCAATTGTTCGTGGGCGGCGCGCACCCGGTCGCGGTCCTCGCGGTACGGGCTGATCAACGACACCACGGCGATCATGCCCGCGTCGGCGAACAGCTTCGCCACCTCGCCGACCCGCCGGACGTTCTCGGCGCGATCCTCCGCGCTGAAGCCGAGATCGGCATTCAAGCCGTGCCGGAGGTTGTCGCCGTCGAGCAGGTAGGCGGGCCGGCCGGACGCGACCAGCCGGCGCTCGACCTCAACGGCCACAGTGGATTTCCCGGACGCCGAAAGACCTGTCAGCCAGACCGTCGCGCCCCGCGGGCCGCGTTCCTCGCGGCGGACGGCGGTGGAGTGCCAGACCACGGGCTGACTCGGGCCGGTGATCATCCCGGCGGCGACGGTGTTGTTCGTCGTCTCGTCGATCAGGACGAAGCTGC
>CBIMJO010001548.1:0-2824 GCA_966244135.1 uncultured Actinocrispum sp.
CCCGCCTTGTCCAGCAGTACCGGCGGCACCTCGGTCACCTTCCCGGCGATCGCCTTCACCTCCTGTGCGAACACGGGGTTGCCGGTCCCGCCATGCGGTCCGACCCACTGGCTGCCGTGGACGCCGTCCCCGGCGGTCACGAACAGGTGGTAGATCCCGGGAACGGTCTGGGGCATCCGGACGCGGCCGTCGGACTCGGAGCACGAGCCCATCTCCGTGAAAGTGCCGCGCCGCACCGTCATCACACACTGGCCGGGCACCGGCACACGAGTCGCGGAGTCCAGGATCGTCGTCGTGATGACAGCCGCCGGTTCGAGCGGCACGGCCACGGTCGTCGTCTGGTCGGCGACCACGGTGGCACGGCCACCCCCGGATTGGTAGAAGTCGTTGCCGTAGACGGACACGTTCTGCTCGCCGGGCTGAAGGTCAGTGAGCGCCACGGTGCCCGACGTGGTGCACGCCTGCCTGAGCCCCGCCGACGCGCAGAAAGAGCCGACCGGTGCTCCGGTGACCTTGTCCACGGAGGTCGCCGTGAGGTTCCCGGTCGGGAACATGACCTCGTCCACCACGGTGTCCCCGTTGGGCGTGATGGCGAAGCCGTCGGCGTCGGCGCTGGACCGCTTCTGGTGAGCCCACTGCGTTTCCATGCCGAACTTGAAGAACTGCACCTTGTACGGCCCGTCGATGTCGGGCAGGAAGCCCGTGACGTAGTGGCCGTCGGCGTCTGTCGTTCCGCCCGGGCCGGACGCTCCTCTCGCGTTCTGGACCCACACACTCACGCCAGCAACAGGCTCACCGTTGCTCCTGGTGAACTTTCCGACGATTCGCCCGAGTTCTGGCGGTTGTGCGACAGCGGTTGCGCCCGTCCCTGCTACCGTCACAGCGGCCGCGCACGCGACCGCCAGACGGCCGAAAACCCTTGCTCTGGACAAATTCCACCCCTAGAACCCCAGTAGCCGTTGTTGGCGCAATAACCATCGCGCGGCTACTGGGGAACGTTTCAGGGGGTTCAGGCGCCCGCGCGGGAGCGGGCGCGGTCGAAGGTGTTGCGCAGCACGGCCAGCAGGGCATCGCGGACGGAAAGCTTGACCCGAGCGTCGAAGGTGACCAGGGGGACCTCGTCGGACACCGCCAGGGCCCACCGGACGTCGTTCAGATCGTGGTTCAGCATCCCGTCGAACTTGTTCACCGCCACCACGAACGGCACGCCGGCCTTCTCGAAGTAGTCCACCGCGGGGTAGCAGTCGTCGAGCCGCCGGGTGTCCACGATGACCAGTGCGCCCAGGGCGCCCACCACGAGGTCGTGCCACATGAAGCCGAACCGGTCCTGCCCGGGGGTGCCGAACAGGTACAGCTTCACGTCCTCGTCGATGGTGATGCAGCCGAAGTCCAGGGCCACGGTCGTCGTGGTCTTGCCGGGGGTGTGGCCAGGGCGGTCGATCTCGGCGCCGACGGCGGTGATCGCCGCCTCGGTGCGCAGCGGCGGGATTTCCGAGATCGACGCCACGGCGGTGGTCTTGCCGACCCCGTAGCCGCCCGCAATGACGATCTTGACCGGTGTCGGGGGCTTGCGCCCGCCGGAAAGCGGTTCAGCGGATGGCTTCGAGTCCACGGATGACCCTTTCGATCATGGCTAGGTCCTGGGGGGTTTTGGTGTCCGGCCGCCGGATCGCGACGTACCCGAGCTGGGCGAGGTCGGCGACCAGCACCCGGGCGACACCGATGTGGATCTTGAGCATGGCCGCGATCTCCGCCACCGACATGGTGGTCCGGCACAGCGACACGATGTCGCGCCGCTCGAAGCTCAGCTGCGGGTGCTCGGCCATGCCCCGGGCGCTGGTGACCACCTGGGCCTCGATCTCGATGGTGTGGTCCACCGGCGCCGAGCGGCCGGCGGTCATCAGGTAAGGCCGTAACAGCGTCACATCTTTGTCGTCAGCGGGGCCGGTCATCGCGCGTCTCCCTTACTGGCCAACAGAGTTCTTCAGCTCTTCGATCAGTGCGGGGGTGAGCACCGAGCTGGCCCGGTTGGCGAACATGGCCATCTCGTAGGCGATCGTGCCGAGGCTGGCCTGCTTGGACGCCAGCACACCCAGCGAGCACCCGATCGAGATGGTGCAGACCAGCAGGTAGCCGCGCTCCAGCTCGATGATGATCTTGTCGGGCTCGCCCAGCGGGTGCGCGTCGGACACCCCGTTGGCCAGGCCCAGCATGGCCGAGGCGATCGCGGCCAGCCGGTCGGCGTTGTGCCGGGCCAGGTCCTGGGACATGGCGATCAGCAGTCCGTCGGCCGACACGGCGAGGGCCGCGATCGCCCCAGCGGTGCCCTGCGCGAAGCGGCTCACGAGCCAGTTGAAGTTCTGGGCCTCGGTGCTGACTCCGGACATGGTCATCGGGTGCTCTCTTTCAGATCTGGATCACTGTCAACGGCGCGGGCCAGACCGCTGGCGAACGCGTCGAACGACGCCCTCTCCGCCTCGGGATCGCGCAGCCGCTTGGGCGGCAGCGGCTTGGCCGCGCGGGCGGACACTTCTTGAACGGCTCGCGTGCGCAGGCCTGGTGCGAGGTTGGCACCCGGGATCCGCCGGCTCAGGCCTGCTCGCTCCGCCACGACCGGGGCCGCCGCGCCGACCGGTTCCGCGACGGGCGCGGGCCTCGGTGCGGGCGGTGGCGGTGGCAGGGGTGGCGGGGTGACCTCTGGTGTGGCGGCCGCTTGGGCGAAGGCGGTCTGGAACCCGTCCAACGCGTCACGGGCCGCAACCGGGTCGTGCTGGGGTTTGCGGGGAGCCGGTGTCACCGGAGCGGCGGGAACCGCGGGCTTGCT
>CBIMJO010001549.1:0-2823 GCA_966244135.1 uncultured Actinocrispum sp.
CCGCGAGAAACTCCCGGTACCGCTCCTTCATCGGCAGCTCCCGGTCCTCCCGGATCCGCCGCCGCGTCGCGGTCACCGGAACCTCGCGCATCGGGTCGTACCCCGGCCGTTCGTAGGTCTCCCACCACAACCCCACGCCACGGCGCTGCCACATGGGGATGTCGTTGAAGTTCACGCCATGGTCGAACAGCAGCTCGTTCTTGGCAGCGGCATCTGCGCCCTCCAACGCCCGCGTGGCCTGCTCACGCGACCGCCCGTCCTTGCGCAAAGTCCAGTAGCACCAGCCGTTCAGGGCCGACCGCGCCGCGTCCGCCTGCCGCCACGAGAAGTAGTCGAGCACGTCCGCGGGCCCCGTCCCCATCCACACCCGGCTGTCGAAATGCGCCGGTTCGCCCATCGCGTGCGTGAAGGCCGCGGATGTGACGCTCGCGGAGATCGACACGAGTTTTTCCACGCCGCGGCCGAAGATCTCGGCGCGCGGGTCGAGCAGGATGGAGATCTCGTCGCTCTCGGTGTAGGCGTACCGGGCGCCGAACTCGGTCAGCAACGTCCGCGCCGCCTCGACCATGAGCTGCGAGAACCGTAAGTCGAACGGTTTGTCGAAGCGCTGTTCGGTGAACCTGGAGAAGGCTCTGCCGTCAACGCGCAGGACCGTCCACGCTCCGGGCGGGACAGCCAGCGAGTGGAACCACTCGCGGGCCCGTTGCCCGGTTGCGAACTGTTCGCCGTCCACCCTGTTACCCTCCGGCCCCGCCTGACACTGTCCGTGACAGTATCGGGCACGGTCTACGGTGAGTAACTAGGTGGTTCCTCTCACGACAAGCTGCCCGGGGTCGACCGTGCGTTGTTCGGGGATCCCCGTCTTGAGGTGGTTCAACAGCAGACGTGCCGCGGAGGCACCGTCAGCGGCCTCGTCGTGGTGGATCGCGGTGACGCCGGGATGCACGAGCTGGCAGACGTTCGAGTCGCCCCACGCCACCACCGCGAGCTGCGTGGGGATGTGGATGTTCAACATGGCCGCGTGCGCCACGGTTTCCGCTGCTGCCGCATCGTCGTCATAGATCAACGCAGACGGCGGATCAGGCGTGGCGAGCAGTTCTTTTGTCGCTTCCAGCGCGCCTTGGGCCTCGACCGCCTCACAGCCGAGGAGTTCCTTCGTCACCTGGCGGAACGCTTCGGCGCGGTGGACGTTGCGGCTCACTCCCTGGCCTTTGACGTGCCCGAGCCTGCTGTGCCCGCGTTCGATGAGGTGCTCGACCGCGCGACGGCACTCGGCCGCCGGGTCGTCCAGTACCGCGGACATGTCCGGCACACCGGCGCCGACCAGCACCGCGGGGACATTCAGCTTGCGCAGCAAGGGAATGCGATGGTCGTCCGGTCGCGGGTCGAGCAGCAGCACGCCGTCGACGCGCCGCGCGGCCCACCAGTCGCGGTAGGTCTCGGCCTCGGCTTCGGCGTCGCGGACGATGGCCAGCTGCAGCGCGACGCCGTCGATGGCCAGTTCCCGCTCGATGCCCTCGACCACTGTCCACGGCGCCGGCCCGGCGACCACAAGGCCCACGACACCCGCACGTTCCGCCGACAGCGCCAGGGCCGCGGTGTTGGCCCGCCAGCCGAGCGCGTGCGCGATTCTGGAGACCCGCTCCCTCGTCTCCTCGGAGACGCCGGGCCGGCCGTTGAGCGCGTAGGACACCGCTGCCTTGGACACTCCGGCCCGGCGGGCGATGTCGCCGATCGTCGGTCTTTTCATGACAGCTCCCATCCTGGAACGAGCCGCTCAGGAAATACACCCGACTGAGGGACCAAACCCAGCTCAACAGCGAAACGACATGCGCTTTCGGGGTCGTGGCCCGAAAAAAGTGTCGGTGGGTGCCTGGAAGCTGTTCGCACGGAGCCACCCAGGCGCCCAGACAAGGAGACCGAACCATGGGGATTCTCGACTGCATGGCCGAGACCACCGCGAACGGCAACGAGTACATCGTGCGCGCGGTGAAGCTGCCGCCGAGCGGAGAGCTCGGTGAACGAATAGAAGTGACGCTGTCCGGCGCCGACCAGAGCGGCGTCCCGAGCGCCACTGGCACCTTCGTCGTGCCCGTCAGCGGCCTCACCGCCGTCGGCAGGCTGCTGCAGCAGATCATGACCGGACTGTCCACATTGAACACACGGGCCCGCCGCTCCGGCGCCCCGCCCAACGCCAACACCCCGTGGACCGAAGAACAGGACCAGGAGCTGCTGAACCGCTGGCTCGAAGCCGGCGACACCCACAAGGCCTACACCGTCCGCCGCCGCCTCGCCGAGCACTTCGGCCGCACCGAGGGCTCCATCCGCGCGCGCCTGCTCCGCCTCGGCTGCAACCCCGACGCCCCCGGCCACCTCTACACCCAAACCTCCCAAGACCCGACAACCCACCCATCACCACAGAACCCCGCTGCCCCACCCCCGTCCTCGGCCCTTCCCACCTCAACCGCACCGCCAGCCCACTCCGCAGCCCTTCCCACCTCAACCGCACCGCCAGCCCACTCCGCAGCCGTTCCCACCTCAACCGCGTCCCCAGCCGAACCTCAACCCATGCCCACCCAGCCATCACCCCAGCCCATCCCTTCACCCCAACCCATTTCGTCAACCACCGCTCCCACCACCCCATCAACCCCTGCCCCACCACTGAACGCCTCCGAGTTCCCACCACCCGCAGCCGCCTCAACCAACCCCACAGACCGGTCCCTGGACCGGACGGCGCCCACGAACTCCACCACCGAACCCTCGACCCCGCCCACACCAACCACCCCCATCACCCAGCGCCCTGCCCCTGCCCCTGCCCCTGCC
>CBIMJO010001550.1:0-2818 GCA_966244135.1 uncultured Actinocrispum sp.
AATGGTCGGGTCGGGCACTATGGGTTCTGTGCTCGTCGTTGAGTCGGTGCGGAAGCGGTATTCGCGTGGGGGACCCTGGGTGCTCGACGGGGTCGACCTGACCGTCGAACCCGGAGTGATCACGGTGCTGGTGGCCGGTAACGGTGTCGGGAAATCGACGCTGCTGCGCATCGTGGCGGGCGCGTCCTTGCCGACCTCCGGGCGCGTTGCCGGGCGGCCTCGGGTCGTTGGGTACATCCCGGAGCGGGCGCCCGCGGCCATGCGGATGACGGCTCGGCAGTATCTGTCGCACATCGGGCGGATGCGGGGGTTGACGCCGGCTGAGGTTGCTTCGCGGATCGATTCGCTGGCTTCGCGGCTGGCGTTGGTGCCTGGGGCGGATGTGCCGATCTCGTCGCTGTCCAAGGGGAATGGGCAGAAGGTCGCGGTGATGCAGGCGTTCTTGGTGCCGCCGGAGTTGCTGGTGGTGGACGAGCCCGCGACGGGGTTGGATGCGACGGCGACTGCTGAGTTGACGCGGTTGATGGTGGAGGCGGAGCAGGACGGTGCCGCGATTTTGATGAGTGCCCACCAGAGTGCGGTGCCTGCGGGTGGGCGGTTGTTTCGGCTGGCTGAGGGGCGGATTGTTGCTGAGGCTGGTCGTGGGATGCGGGTCACCCTGCGCGCCACTAGGTCTGGGCTGTCTACAAAGGACTTTGTTGGGCTGGGGGACGTGTTGATCGAGGAACCGGGTCAGGTCATGCTGCACACCGATGAGCCGGATAAGTTGCTGTTGTGGGCTTTGGCTGAAGGCTGGTCCTTAGTGGAGGCCAAGCCATGACTCCCCGCGTGTCTCACGTTCGTCCGGCCCGTGTCTCACGTTCGTCCGGCCCGTGTCTCACGTTCGTCCGTGGTGTGTCGCACGTTGCTCCGTATCGTGTCGCACGGGTGTGGGGGCTGAAATGGTGTTGGTAGAGGGTGATTCGCTGTGATCCGGTATCTGGTCGCGGATGTTGTCCAGGCTCAGCGGTGGATTGCGCCCGCGTTGGTGTTCGTGGCGGCGGCGTTGGTGAGTACGCCGACGACTGGGCCGGTGTTGCCGACGTATGCGATCTCGGCGGCGGTGATGGTGCCGGTGGCGATGTGGTTCACGATCGTGGTGTTCCACAACGAGGAACCGGCGCAGGCGGCGATCACGATGGCGGTCGCGGGTGGGTTCAACCGGGTGTGGCCCGCGAAGTTGTTGACGGCGTTTCTGGTGTCGCTGGTGGTGAGTGCGGCTGCGTTCGGGTACGTCACGATCAGCACGATTCCGCAGCAAACGCCCGTTTTGCTGGGCGTGGGGGTGCTCGACTACCTGATGTGCGCGGTGGCGGGGGTGGCTTTCGGGGCGTTGATCAGCCGGCCGGTGGTGCCGAAGATCGCGTGGACGGTGTTGCTCGGCGTGGCGATTTCGTTGGGGCAGTTGCTGATCCGGCATGCGCCGCCGGTGAACGCGATGATCCAGCTGTATGCCGGGGACGCGCCGCTGGCGTCGGTGGGGTCGTTGCTTGTCATCGCGTTGGAAACTGTTGTCCTCGCGGCGATCGCGATCGCCGCCGCGAGAACGTTGGCGCGGCAGCGGACGTAGCTAGCGCTCGATCTCCGCGATCGCGTTGCGCTGGCTGACCATCAACAGCGACGATGCGAAGCCTCGGTTGACCGCTATGGCCACGTGCCCGGAGGAGTCGACGAACACCAGGGCCTCACCGGGTTCCACGTCGTCGAAAGTCCGGCCGATGGTGGCGTCGACCTGGTGCATGCCGACCCGGACGCGCACGGACGCGCCCGGCAGCAACAGGCCGGTCGCGATGATGTCGCGGACGGTCGCGGCGAGCTGGACGTTGCCGAAGTGGTCCACCGACAGGACCTCGGAGGTCAGCTTCTGGTTGGCGATCGTCACCTTGGGGTCTGGCAACCGGATCAGCTCGTCGGTGTCCACCTCCGGACCGAAGTCGGCCGGGGCCACGCCGAGGGCCAGGTGGGCACCGGCCGGCGCGAAGATGTCGCGGCCGTGGAAGGTGTGCGACACGCTGGGCAGGCGGTACTCCTCGGCGATCAGGTCGTAGGCGGCCTCGATGCCACCCAGCGCCTCCGCCGCGGGCAGGAGCAGGCCGTTGTCCGGGCCGACCAGGATCCCGTCCTTGGCGGCGATGACCACACCCCGCCGGATCGAGCCGACGCCCGGGTCCACCACGGCGACGTGCACGGCGGCCGGCATGAACGGCACGACCTGGGCCAGCACGGACGCGCCGCGCCGGACATCCTGCGGGGGCACGGCATGGGAGATGTCGATGACCTGGGGCTGTGGCGCGATGCGGGCGATCACCCCGCGACATGCCGCCACAAAGCCGTCGGCCAGCCCGTAGTCGGTGGTCAACGTAATCCAGTCATACGCCATGCGCATTCATACCGTGTTGCGGTGTGTACTCGCGGCAAGCCCCACCGGACTAGGCCGACAATGTCTCCACTAGGTTTGCGTATGACCCCTTTCTTGTCATCAGTTCGTCGTGCGTGCCCAGCTCGACGATCCGGCCGCCGTCCATGACCGCGATCCGGTCCGCGTCCTTCGCCGAGGCCAGGCGGTGTGCGATGGCGATCACCGTCCGTCCTTCGAGGACCGCGGACAACGATTGCTCCAGGTCCCGGGAGGCCGAGGAGTCCAGCAAAGAGGTGGCCTCGTCCAAAATCAAGGTGTGCGGGTCGGCGAGAACCAGCCGTGCCAGCGCGATCTGCTGAACCATGGCCGGGGCCACCGCCTCGCCGCCCGACCCGACCAGCGTGTCCAGCTGCTGCGGCA
>CBIMJO010001551.1:0-2817 GCA_966244135.1 uncultured Actinocrispum sp.
AGGGCAAGCCGCTGGGCCGCCGAATCCGCCGCTCCGAGCTGAACGCGATCACCGACGCGGCCATCGCTTCGCTCGCCGGTGAACCCGCCAAGCAGATCGTGTTCAACACCAGCCCGCGCCCGCGTGCTGAGGTCGTCGACGGCGTACTTGCGAGGGTCCCCGGATCCGGCGCCGCAGCGGTGGAAAGCGTCGCCGCGGACGCGGTGACCGTCACGGATCGTCTGCTGGACAACGGTTTGGTCCGGGTCGAGCTGGACGACAACGGCCTGTTCCGGTCGGTTCGCGATCTGGTGCGCGACCGCGAGGTCCTCAGTGGACCGGGCAACCTGCTGCAACTGCACCCCGACCTGCCGAACTTCTGGGACGCCTGGGACATCGACGCGCACTACAAGCGCAGGCACGTCGACCTGACCGGCGTCGATACGATCACCGTTGTCAGCGAAGGACTCGAGGGCACGATCAAGGTCGAGCGGTCGTTCGGCTCGTCGCGGATCAGCCAGGTGATCAGCGTGCGCGCGGGCAGCCCGCGGATCGACATCCGCACCGAGATCGACTGGCACGAGCAGGAGAAGATCCTCAAGGCGGCCTTCCCGATCGACGTGCACGCCGACCGTTCGGCCGCGGAGATCCAGTTCGGGCACGTCTTCCGCCCGACGCACACCAACACCAGCTGGGACGCGGCCCGGTTCGAGATCTACGCGCACCGCTGGGTGCACGTGGCCGAGCCGGGTTACGGCGTGGGCGTGCTCAACGACTCCACCTACGGCCACGACATCAGCCGCACCGGCGGCACGACCACGGTCCGGCTCAGCGTGGTCCGCGCGCCGCGATGCCCTGACCCGTACGCCGACCAGGGAAAGCATGTCCTGACGTACTCCCTGCTGCCCGGAGCGTCCATTTCGGACACCGTGACCGAGGGGTACGCCTTGAACCTGCCGGTCCGGGTCATTCAGGGCAGCACCGCCCCGGCACCACTGGTCACAGTGGACAGTGATGCGGTGGCTGTCGAGGCCGTGAAGCTGGCGGACGACCGGTCCGGGGATGTCATCGTCCGGTTGTACGAGTCGCTCGGCGGCCGTGCGGAGGCGGTTGTCCACGCGGACTTCCCGATCGCGGCTGCCGAGGTCACCGATCTGCTGGAGCGGCGGACCGACACCGCCGAGGTGCGGGACGGCGGTGTCCCGGTGGCGCTGCGGCCGTTCCAGATCCTGACCTTGCGGCTCAAGCGGTAGACGGAGCCCGCCCGCGGGTCCGCACCCCCAGAGCGGACCGCGGGCGGTTCCGCACGCAAGCCTGTCAGCTCCCGGACCCCGGCGCGTATGACATTTGGCCTGGGTTTAATAACCCGGGAGAATCGTGGTGTGCGCCGTTTGTACTTCACCGGGGACGACCTGGCCAGAGTCCGGTTGCTGCCGACGCTCGGCCCGCTCGCCGAGGCAATGCTCAGCCTGCTGACGTTACGCGGGCGGGTCGACGACGCGATGTTCGGCAACTGGCGGCGGCAGGTCCGCGCCGCCGCCACCGGCCTGCGGCGGGACGTGCTCACGGCGATGTCCCCCGGCAAGGACGTCTGGCTCGACCTGATCTCACCGTCCC
This sequence comes from uncultured Actinocrispum sp., assembly GCA_966244135.1. GTDB lineage: Bacteria > Actinomycetota > Actinomycetes > Mycobacteriales > Pseudonocardiaceae > Kibdelosporangium. The sequence continues at coordinate 1,597 of CBIMJO010001551.1, forward strand.
GGCCGACGCTCACGGTGGCCCACGCCCGCGATTCGTTGCTGGCCGTGCGGGCCAGGGATTTCCGGTTCGAGCTCGACCACTACGCCAACTGGCGCGGCGAGCTGCCCCCGGTGCTGGCCGGGCTGGCCGATGACCTCGCGGCCAGGCGGTTGTTCGTCGACGGCCTGGTGGACTACCACGATGTCGCGGTCGGCCCGCGGTGGCCGCGGATCCAGGCGCGACTGGACGCCGACCGCCTCGTGCGCAGCCAGATCCTGCTGGACCGGGGCGTCGACGGGTTGCTCGAGACCCTGAATCCGCACCTGCGGTGGGAACCACCCGTGCTGACCCCGACCCTCGGTTCCGGGACCCGCAGCGACATCCACCTCGACGGCCGGGGCATTGTGCTGGCGCCGTCGTTCTTCAAGCGTGAACCGGTGCTGCTGGTCCCGGGCGACCCCGACGAGCAGCACATCCTGATCTACCCGATCCCGCTGGCGCCCGGGGTCTGGGCCGACAACGAACCCGCCCGCGCGCTGGCGAACCTGCTCGGCCGTACCCGCGCGACCGTCCTGCAGGCCATCAGCGATGGCAGCGCGACCACGACCCAGCTCGCCGGCCGGATCGGCGCGTCCGCCGCCACGATCAGCCAGCACACCGCCGTCCTGCGCGAGGCCGGGCTGATCACATCACACCGCTACCGCAACACCGTGCACCACATGCTCGCGGCACCGGGCGCCGTTCTCCTGGAGAACAATTAAGGCTGGGCGTCGATCACGAAGATCTGACCCGGCCGCTGCTGCTGGCGCGCCTCGACGCGGCGCAGCACGCGCTTGGCGATCATCCGGCGCGTGGCCGGGATGAGCAGCGCGATCGCGAGCAGGTCGCTGACGAACCCGGGCAGCACCACCAGGACGCCGGCCACGGCGATCAGCACGCCGTCGAGCATCTCCGCGCGCGGCGGCTGCCCCGACTGGATCTTGGACCGGAACGCCAGCAGCGTCCGCGTCCCCTCCCGGCGCAGCAACATCGCGCCGATCACAGTCGCGGCTATGACCAGCAGAATCGTCGGCAGCACACCGATCGCCGACCCGATCGCGATCACCACCGTGATCTCGACCGCCATCCCCACCAACAACAAGAGCAGAACGGGCATATCCCCATAACGAACGAGGACCCCGTTTTGCTCCATCCGGCGCTTGACCTGGGCAAGGCCGGCTGACTGTGCCGGATGGAGAGGTC
>CBIMJO010001552.1:0-2808 GCA_966244135.1 uncultured Actinocrispum sp.
CGGGCAGCTGCCCACCGTGGTCGACCTGGTCCGCCTGACCCGGACCGAACCGGGCCTGCGCGCGGTGTGGATCCAGGCGCACTCCGACGCGGAACCGGTGTTCGCGGCCGTTCTGGGCGAGCGCGCCGGAATGCCGGCCGACGACCTGATGATCCGGACGCAGGCCGGACTGATCAACCTCGCCCTGCGCCTGTCGATCGAGCACTACACCGAACTCGCCGACAAGGGCGTCGATGTCGAACCGGTAGAGGTGGTCCGGGTCGCACTGCTGACCGCCGCCCGAGGTCTCCCCGTCTGACGGTCAAGGCCGGACGATGAAATAGTTAGCGGTCGCGGTCGCCGCCGACCGGCAGGATCGTGTGCACCTCGGCCTGAGCCTGGAGACCGTCAAGGCCTACCTCCGTTCGGCAATGCGCAAGCCGGACGTCCACAACCGCACGGCCGCAGCACATCAGGCCCGGCTCAACGGCCTGCTGTAGCGAACTCCCCGATCAGCTCGGCCAGCTGATCCGGTTGATCCTCGGACACAAAGCTGTACGAGCCGACGACCGTTACCAGCCGCGCATCGGGCAAGATCGCCGCAAGCCGGTCGAACAGCCGGGCCGAGAAGATCCGGTCGTTCCCCGCCCGGACCAGCAGCACCGGCTTGCCGAACCCGGTCAGCTTTTCGGCGGCGGCCAGCGTGTACCGGTTGTGCACACCAACAAGGAACCGCTTGGTGTCACGGCGAATCAAGTGGCTTTCATAGCTCGGGCGCAGGTACGAGTCGAGGATCTCGGCGGAGATTCCGTCCTTTGCCAACCAGCCGAAGGTGTTCGGCAACCGGTGCAGGACTGGCAATCGAAACAGGCGGCTGGTGAGAAACATCGCGCCGGGCAACCGCGCCAGCCTGGGCAGCGAGGTGAACGGTTCGGGGAAGAACTCTTCGAACGCGTCGCACGGGGTGAGTACAACCCGGCCAAGCCGCTCGGGATGATATGCCATCAGGATCTGGGTAAGCGCACCGCCGGTATCGTTGGCGACCACCGTAACGTCGGGCAGGTCAAGCGCTTCAAGGAACTCCGCGATCAGCTTCGCGACCGCGGGCGGCGTCAGATCGGCGTCGGCGGGGCATCGGGATCCAGTGCGTCCGAGCGGCCAATCCGGCGCGATAAAACGAAAGCCCGCATCCGCGACGACCGGTACGACCTTGCGCCCATCAACACGGTTACTCCCATTCTAGGGTAACGGCTTCGCGTTCGCGCGCGGAATCGTCCACTCTGGATCGGGGAGGGTTCCATGCACGCTGACATCGTGGTCCGACCGCCTCGCCATCAGGACGGCGAGCCGGTCGGCAAGTTCGTGGCCGGACATTCTCGACGCCATGATCACCGTCACGCCTCAAAGGCTTGCGCTGCTTGCACTTGACGATGACACCGTGGTCGGGCACGTGATGGCAAGCCGCGTCGGTGACGGCGTCGCGGACATCGGGATCGTTGTCGCCGAGGCCTACAAGCACCAGGGGATAGGCACGCGGCTGATGCGGGAGCTGCTCGCCGGGCACAGCCTGACCCAAGTTCGATGCGATGTCCTCAACGAGAACCGCATTGTCCTGGACTGGCTCCGGCGCTCGCTGCCCACCATCCACCTGTACCGCGACGGCAACACCACCACCGTGCGTGGAGTCGTCAGGGTGTGAGCGGTTCGAGGAGGCGGCGTGGGGTGTTGAGCACGGTGGAGACTGGGTCGAGGGGTGTCTCCGGTGGGGTGAAGCCGGGGCCGGGTTCGATCCGGGTATCGGGGACTGGCACGATCTCGCCGCATTGGTGGCAGCGGCCTTCGTGGTCGAGCAACCCGTCGTCGAGGTCGTGGCGCAGCTCGCGCTTGACGCCCGTGGGGGAGTAGAACGCGTCGCCCCAGGCCATCAGCGACCGCACGATCGGCCACAGCTGGACGCCCTTGTCGGTGAGCCGGTATTCGCCGTCCGGGTCGCGGTCGAGCACGCCTTCACGCACGAGCAGCTTGAGTCGGCTGGTCAGGACGGCACGGGGGATGCCGAGCTGGGTGGCGAAGTCGCCGAACCGGCGTACCCCGTAGAACGCGTCGCGGACGATGAGCAGCGTCCACCGTTCGCCGACGATCTCCAACGCCCGCGCCAGCGAGCAGTTGCGGTCCGCGTAGGTGCTGGGCAGAGGCATGCCACCAGCCTACCCGGCTAGTTCGTTCATTGAACTGCGCGTGCTATGGTCAGTTCATTGATTGAACTAGCGCAGGTCATGGGAGGCCGCCGTGTACCAGTTCGTGGTTTCGTTCACCGTCCAGCCGGACCGCCGGGACGATTTCGTCCGGGTGGCCCGGCAGACCGCCCGCGACTCGCTCGCCAACGAGCCCGGCTCGCACCGGTTCGAGCTCATCGCGGACCAGGACAACCCGAACCTGTTCTACCTCAACGAGGTCTACGCGGATCTCGACGCGTTCAACGCGCACGCCGGCGGCCCCTACTTCGGCGCGTTCTTCGCCGAGGCCAGCGCCTATGCGGAGGGCCCGAACTGGCTGATGAAGGGCACCCTCGTCGGCGACAAGGCGGCCTGAGCCATGACCGACGACAGGCTGTTCCTGATCACCGGCGCGACCGGCAAGACCGGCCGCGGCACGGCCGAGCTCCTGCTGGCGGGCGGTCACCGCGTCAGGGCGATGGTGCACCGGGAGGATGACCGGTCGCAGGCCCTGGCGGAGGCCGGTGCCGAGGTGGTCGTCAGCGACTTCCACGACCTCTACGCAATGTCCGCGGCCCTGCAGGACGTCCGGCGGAGCGGTCCGGAAGTACAG
>CBIMJO010001553.1:0-2805 GCA_966244135.1 uncultured Actinocrispum sp.
GAGCCGACCAGGGCCGCGACCACCCGGGCCCAGTTCTCGCGGAACACGGCTTCGAGCATCTACAGCTCCACCAGCGGCCGGACCTCGACCGACCCGCCCAGACGCACGGCCGGGATCCGGCCGGCGATCCGCAGCGCGGTGTCCAGGTCGTCCGCCTCGACCAGGTAGAACCCGCCGAAGATCTCCTTGGTGTCGGCGAACGGCCCGTCGGTCAGCAGCAGCTCGCCGTCCTGCATCCGCACGGTCGTCGCCGTGGTGGCGGGCTGGAGGCGCTCACCGCCGATGATGTGCTCGTCGGCCCGCAGCTCGGCGTACTCCGCGGAGACGGCTCGCCGGTCCTCGTCGGTGAACGCGGCGTAGGCCTCGGGGATCTCGTTGATCAGCAGCGCGTACCTCATGGTCTCCCCTTCAGACAGCACGGTTGTAGACGACCCGGACGGCCTGGCCGACCTGCTCCACCGAAGCTAGCCGCAGGTCCAGTGGCCGCTCGAACAGCTTGCGGCCCTCGCCCAGCACGATCGGGAAGATCATCAGACGGTACTGGTCGACCAGGTCGTGCGCGCGCAGTTCGCCGACAACGCTCGCGCTGCCGGTGATCACGATGTCCTGGTGCTCCTTGCGCTTGGCGACCTCGTCGACGAGATCCTCCTGCAGCACCGACGAATTCGCCCACGCCGACGCGTCGGTCAGCGACCGGGACGCGACGAGCTTGGGGATGGCGTTCATCTTCCGGGAGAACTCGTCGGTCCGCCCCGGCCAGATCCGGCTGAACATCTCCCAGGTGGTCCGGCCGAGCAGCATCACGCCGGTGTCCAGCACCGGGCCGAGCACGAACTTGTCGCCCGCGACCGCCTCCGGCCCGTACCGGAACGCCCACCCGCCGGTCGCGGTGCCCTCGGCCCCGCTCGGGTCCTCGATCACGCCGTCGAGGGTGCTGAACTGGATCACGATGACCTGTCCCATGACTGCCTCCTTGCTCGGTTCGCCCAGGTGACGAACGGGGCCCCGGGCAGGGGACAGCCCTTCGGTGTGGCGCCGGTCACATCCGCGGAGCGGGGTGCGGATGACCGCGCGGGGTGGCTGACGCGGTGCCGTCTAAGCTGGTGGGAGGCGTTTTGGGAGGGGAACCTTGACCACACAGCCACTGGTCGGCGTGCTCGCGTTGCAGGGCGACGTGCGGGAGCACGTGGCCGCGCTGACCGACTGTGATGTGCGCGTGCGGGCGGTGCGGCGCGTGGAGGAGCTCGACGAGCTGGACGGCATCGTGCTGCCCGGCGGCGAGTCCACCACGATGTCGCGGCTGCTGGAGACGTTCGAGCTGCTGGACCCGCTGCGCGAGCGGATCGCGGCCGGGCTGCCCGCCTACGGTTCCTGCGCGGGCATGATCATGCTCGCCTCGAAGGTCCTCGACGGCCGCCCTGACCAGCACCAGCTGGGCGGGATCGACATGATCGTGCGGCGCAACGCGTTCGGCCGGCAGGTCGACTCGTTCGAGGAGGACCTGGACTTCACCGGGATCGACGGCGGGCCGCTGCACGCCGTGTTCATCCGGGCGCCGTGGGTCGAGTCGGTGTCCCCGGAGGTGGAAGTGCTCGCCACGGTCCCGGACACCCCGAACGCCGGAGCGGCCGCCGGTAGGATCGTCGCGGTTCGGCAACAGTCCGTGCTCGCCACCGCGTTCCACCCGGAGCTCACCGGTGATGGGCGGGTGCACCGGCTGTTCACGAAGATGGTACGGGCGTCCTGACTGGCGCTACGAGGCAACGGAGGAGAAATGAGCGGCCACTCCAAGTGGGCGACGACCAAACACAAGAAGGCCGCCCTCGACGCCAAGCGTGGCAAGCTGTTCGCGAAGCTGATCAAGAACATCGAGGTCGCCGCGCGGACCGGCGGGGGCGACCCGGACGGCAACCCGACGCTGTACGACGCCATGCAGAAGGCGCGCAAGAACTCGGTCCCGGCGGACAACATCGAGCGCGCGCGCAAGCGGGGCGGCGGTGAGGAGGCGGGCGGCGCCGAGTGGCAGACCATCATGTACGAGGGCTACGGCCCCAACGGCGTGGCGGTGCTGGTCGAGTGCCTGACCGACAACCGCAACCGCGCGGCCGGTGAGGTGCGCACGGCGATGACCCGCAACGGCGGCAACATGGCCGACCCGGGCTCGGTGTCCTACCTGTTCAACCGCAAGGGCGTGGTGATCATCCCGTCGGCCGGCCTGACCGAGGACGACGTGCTGATGGCGGTGATCGACGCGGGCGCCGAGGAGGTCAACAACCTCGGCGAGAGCTTCGAGATCGTCTCCGAGGCCACCGACCTGGTCGCGGTGCGCAAGGCCGTGCAGGACGCGGGCTACGACTACGAGTCGGCCGAGTCGAGCTTCCTGCCCTCGGTGTCGGTGCCGCTGGAGGCCGACGGCGCGCGCAAGGTGTTCAAGCTGATCGACGCGCTCGAAGACTGCGATGACGTGCAGAACGTCTACGCCAACTTCGACGTGTCGGACGAGGTCATGGAGGCCGTGGGCTGAACGAGGTCGTTCTCGAGGAACCCCGGGCGCGGCCCGGGGTTCCTCTCGCATTGTGGCGGCTGGTCATCGTGGCCAGCGCGTTCGCCGGCTTCGGCCTGGCGGTGTCGCGCTTACATGACCCGCTGACGGCGCTGAGCCAGCAGGCGAGCCTGCTGGCCGGGGTCGTCTACTCGGTGTTGCTCGTGCACGGGCTGGTCACCGGCCGTGAGCCGCGCGCGTGGTGGTGGCGCGGGACGCTGGTGATCATGTTGATGCTGGTCTGCGTCACGTTCATCACCATC
>CBIMJO010001554.1:0-2803 GCA_966244135.1 uncultured Actinocrispum sp.
GAACCCGGCCTCCGGGCCGGCGCCGTTGCAGTTCTTCGCGGGCTTCTGCACCTTCGGCAGCACACCCAGCGGCTCCTTCTTGGCCGCGTCGGCGTCCGACTGCGCCAGCCGCCCGGTCTGCACCATGGTGTCGATCACCAGGTTGCGCCGCTCCAGTGCCTTGGCGCCGTTGCTCCACGGGTTGTACACGCTCGGGTTGTTGACCATGCCGGCCAGCAGCGCGGCCTGTGGCACGGTCAGCTTGTCCGGGGTGGTGCCGAAGTAGGTCGCGGCCGCCGCGCCGATGCCGTAGATCTCGTTGGAGAACTCGACCACGTTGAGGTAGCCGGTGATGATGTCCTCCTTGGACATCTTCTGCTCCAGCTGCAGCGCGATCCGCGCCTCCCGCAGCTTGCGGGCGATGGTCGGCTCCTGGGCCTTCTTCTGCTCCGCCTTGTTGCCCCGGTAGACCACGTTGATCAGGTAGTTCTTCACGTACTGCTGGGTCAGCGTCGAGCCACCCTGCTGGTTGCCGCCGCTCGTGCTCAGCGCCGCCCGGAACGTGCCCTTCCAGTCCACGCCGTGGTGCTCGTAGAACCGGCGGTCCTCGATCGCGATCAGCGAGGCCTTCATGATCGGGGAGATCTGGTCGGCCGCGACCGGCACGCGGTACTGGTCGTACAGCGTCGCCAGGGGCTTGCCACCTGCGTCGGTCATGGTCGTGATGAGGGCCGGCGGCACCTCGACCATCTCCGCCTGGGCACTGTCGATCGTGTCACTGGCGCGGTTGGATGCCACGCCCAGCGCCCCTACCAGAGGGAACAGCATCCCGGCCACCAGCACACCGGCGAGGAGGCACAGACTGAGCAGCTTGAACAGACCGTTCGTGAAGCGCACTGAGCCAGGGTACCCATTAACCCGTTCGGGCTTGTGGCTACGCTGCGATACCAGGTTGACAGTCAGCGCGCTTGTGTGCAGGTCGTCAATAACTGAACTGAGGGGAACCGGGGGCGCGCGAACGTCGTCAATTTTGTCACGACAGGCAGCTGGTGCCGGGGGGCATCGGACAATGGACACGACGGTAGGAGCTGGGGGAGATGGATTCGACTCTGAAACCGCAGGACTGGCGCGTCAGTGCGTCTTGCCGCGGCGACGACCCCGACGAGCTGTTCGTCCGGGGAGCAGAGCAACGCAAGGCGAAACTGGTATGCGTGGCATGCCCGGTCCGCACCGAGTGCCTCGCCGAGGCACTGGACAACCGGATCGAGTTCGGCGTGTGGGGCGGGATGACCGAGCGGGAGCGGCGTGCGCTGCTGCGCCGGCGCCCGGACGTCACCTCATGGCGTGAACTTCTGGACAAGGCGCGCAAGCGCCACCACCCGGAGGACGCCCAGGTCGGCTAGGACCACTAGTGGCCCGCGCCGAGCTGTTCGCCGATCAGCCGCAGCCCGCTCAGGTCGTGCACGTCGGACGGCATGGCGGGCACGCGGGCCACGGCCACGCCCGCATGGGCGCGGGTGAACCGGCTGACCAGCCGGCGTTCCCGGTCGGCCACGGACACCCGGTCGGCGTGCAGGCGCAGCACCGCGGCGGCAAGGGGGGCGTCGCCGCGGCGTTCCAGCGCCTCGGCCGCGGCCATGGCCTTGGTCCCGGCCAGGCCGCCGGCCAGGACCGGGTGGGTCCGGTTGACCACCAGGCCGGCCAGCGGCATCGACTCGCCCGCCAGGCGTTCGACGAAGTAGCTGGCCTCGCGCAACGCGTCCGGCTCCGGCGCCGCGACCACCAGGAAGGCGGTGCCACCGGACCTGAGCAGCTCATACGTCCGCGTCGAGCGCTCGCGGAAGCCGCCGAACATGCTGTCGAAGGCCTGCACGAACGCGGACGCGTCGGCCAGCATCTGCCCGCCCACGATGGTCGACACGGCCTTGGCGAACAGCGAGAACCCGGCGCCGACGATCTTGCGGATCCCCCAGCCGCCCGCCTTGGCCGGACCGGCCAGCAGTTTGATCATCCGCCCGTCCAGCGCCTGGGACAGCCGCTGCGGGGCGTCCAGGAAGTCCAGCGCGGACCGGCTCGGCGGGGTGTCCACGATGATCAGGTCCCACTGGCCCTCGGCGACCAGCTGCCCGAGCTTCTCCATCGCCATGTACTCCTGCGTGCCGGAGAAGGAGCTGGAGATGGTCCGGTAGAACGGGTTGGCCAGCACCTCCTTGGCCCGCTCCGGCCCGGCGTGCGCGTGCACCATGTCGTCGAACGTGCGGCGCATGTCCAGCATCATCGCGTCCAGCTCACCGGCCGGCTCGAAGCCCTCGACCTCGACCCGGCGCGGCTGGTTGCCCAGCTCCGGCAGGCCCAGGGCCTGGGCGAGGCGGCGCGCGGGGTCGATGGTCAGCACGACGGTCTTGCGGCCGCGCTCAGCGGCGCGCACGGCCAGCGCGGCGGCGGTCGTGGTCTTGCCCACGCCACCGGACCCGCAGCACACGATCACCTTCGTGCTCGGATCGTCGATCAGCTCGTCGGTCTTGAGCGCCGGAGTGCTCATCTGCCCCGCACCCCCTGCTCGACCATGGTCTCGGCCAGCTCGTAGAGCGCGCCGAGGTCGATCCCGTCGTTGATCTCGACCAGCTCCACCGTGGGCAGGTCGCCCTCGGCCAGCTGCTCGCGGGCCCGGCTCTCGGCCTGCACCCGGATGGCGTGCTCGACGGTCTCGGCCACCAGGCCCTCCACTACGTCCTCGGCCAGGTCCAGCCCGGCCGCCTGCAGCCCCGTGCGCACCCGCGAGGCGTCCACCCGGCCGTTGGCCGCGGAGGTCACCGAGCGGGAC